>JBOGVH010000194.1:0-3532 GCA_050695235.1 Actinomycetota bacterium | reverse complement strand
TCCCGTTGTACTAGGCCGATGCCTGCGACCACGCGGCCCGTGAGGCCTCGATCTGGTCCGTGGGAAGATCGACGTATCCGACCTGCTCGACGGCGCTCACGATCCCCTCGTCGCCCATGTAGAAGTCCACGTAGGCCTTCAGGGCGGGGTTCTCGGCGATCTGTGCCTCGTTGACGTAGATGTAGAGCGTCCGCGAGAGCGGATAGCTGTGGTCCGCGATGGTCTCCCGACTCGGAGCCACGCAACCGCTGCCCCCGTCGACCTGAAGGATGTCGATCTGGCTGGCGGCCTGCTCCGCGTAGGCGAAGCCGACGAAGCCCAGCGCCCCGGGGTCGCCCTCCATGGCCTGGATGATCACGTTGTCGTTGGCCGACGCCTGGTAGTCGGGCCGCAGGGCCGCCGCCTTGTCCTCGGCCAGCCCGCGGTCCAGGGCAGTGTCCTCGATGCCGGCCAGGTCGATGAACGCGTCGTAGGTCCCCGACTCCTGGCCGGGGGCGGTGATCTGCAGCGGCAGGTTCGGCAGGTCACCAGTGCCGCCGACCTCCCTGTCCAACGTGGCCGCGTCCGACCAGGCCTTGAAGCCCTGCGATTCCGGGCCGAACAGGGCGTACAGGTCACCGATGCTCAGGCAGGTCACTGCCGAGTTGTCGGGGTTCGTCATGACGGTGATCCCGTCATAGCCGACGGGAAGCTCCACCCAACTGACCCCGTTCTGTTTGCACGCTTGCTTCTCCTCGGGCTCGATGGCCCGGGAGGCGTCGTTGATGTCGATCTCTCCCTTGCAGAACAGGACGAACCCATCGCTCGTCCCGGGCCCGTTCACGCTGATCTGCACGTCGGGGTTCGCAGCCGAGAACTGCTCGGCGACGAGGGCTGAGATCGGCTGAACCGTCGACGAGCCCGATATCGTCACCGTGCCCGACATCCCCGCCGGGGAGTTGCCACCGTCGGTCGTTCCCCCGTCGCCCCCGCACGCAGCGCCCAGCGCGGCCAGTGCCGAGAACGCTGCTACGGCAATGAGCTTGATCCGTCTGTTGCCCATTCCTCTTCCTCCTTGTCGTTTCAGTCTTGGAAGATCGAGGGGAGGTCGACCCGAAGAGGGGGTGCCGGGCCGCCCTCCCCTCGATCACTGTCCGTGGCCTCGGCTGCCCTTCATCCGCCGCGAGCCTAGGCATGCCGGGTGACGGCCTTCTGGCCCAAAGGTGAATGCTCGGTGAACGAGCAGGGTCGACGACCTGCTGCAGCTCGGCCACGGCGTCTCGGAATCGACGTGGGGACCCGGGGGCCGCCGGGGAAAGGGCGGCGGCCATCCGCCCGCTCGGGTATTCCCCGAGGTCGGCCAGGCACAGATCGCGGACGTCGCCGACGACCGAACCGACGACGCCACGATCGGGGCAACACGCGGCGATGACGGCGCGGCCACACACGGCCAGCGACGGTAGGCCCCCTGGATGGAGGGCCGGGGAACGGCAAACGAACCGCGGGTGAAAGACGTGCGCTTCTACACTTGCCCGCGATGGAGCCGGTCGTGGTCGTGTCCCTGGTCCTGGCCGTCGCGGCGGCGGTCGCCATTGCCGTTCGCGAGCGGCGCTCGGCGGATCGGTCCCGGCACGCTACCGAGTTGCTCAGACGGTCGACCGAGGGTCTGCAGGAGCACGTGCGGTCCCTGGACGAGGACCGGACCACCATGGGGAACGTGCTGTCGTCCATGGAGGAAGGGGTGGTGTTGGTGGGGTCCACCGGCAGGGTCCGGCTCTCCAACCCGGCCGCGGAGCGCCTCCTCGGGACGAGGCACCTCACGATGTCGGGGCTGTTGCCGATGGCCTTCCAGGAGGCCGCCCGCAAGGCGGCCGGGGGCGTGGTAGCGGACGCGGTGGAGGTCGAAACCGGTTCCCCCAGCCGATGGGCTCGGGCCACAGCGATCCCGGTCGGCGACGACGGGTCCGTGTTGCTCGTCGTACGCGACGTGACCGAGGCCAAGCGCCTGGAGGCGGTGCGCCGCGACTTCGTGGCCAATGCCTCCCACGAGCTCAAGACGCCGGCCGCCTCGATCCAGGCCGCAGGGGAGACGATCCGGTCGGCCGCTCGCGACGATCCCTCGGTCATCCCCCGATTCGCCGAGCAGCTGGAGCGGGAGGCGTTCCGGTTGTCGCGCATCGTGTCGGATCTCCTCGACCTCTCGCGCCTGGAGACGGGCGAGGAGATCGATGAGGAGGTCCGTCTGGACCAGGTGGTGAAGGAGGAGCGAGACCGGTTCGAGGAGTCGGCTCGAGAGAGCGGGCTCACGTTGTCGATCGGTCTCGGGCCGGTTCCGCCGGTCCGCGGATCGGCCCGGGACCTCTCGCTCCTGGTTCGAAACCTCGTGGACAACGCCATCCGCTACACGAAGCCGGGCGGGCGGGTGGACGTCACCCTCTCGAACGAGGGCAAGGAGATCGTGCTCTCGGTGGCCGACACCGGGGTGGGCATCCCCACGAGGGAGCTGCCCCGGATCTTCGAGCGGTTCTACCGAGTCGACCGGGCCCGGTCCCGGGAGACCGGGGGGACGGGGCTCGGCCTGTCAATCGTCAAGCACGTGATCGAGAACCACGGCGGGACGGTGAACGTCACGAGCGAGCTGGGCCGCGGCACCCGCTTCGAGGTCCGCCTGCCCGCCGCGGTGACCTAGGCGCCGGCCCGCTCACCCGTGGTCGGTCCCGGACCGGTGGTCCGGGGCTTCGTGAACGCCTTACTGGGCCTTGGCCATGGTGGCCGTGATGTTCTCTGCGGCCTCCTGCGGGGTGATCTCGGCCGCCTCGGCGGCGTTCTGCAGGACCTCAATGGTGATGTGCCGGGGATCGCCGTGGTCGGCACTCGGCTCACCGCAACCACATGACAGGCACATGGGACCTCCTTCCAACGCGTCGTCCCCAGCTTTCCCCGAACCGGGAATCGTAATCACACTTCGCGGAGGCCGGGATCGCTCGCGTTGGGCCGACGCGGCCGGCGCTATCCTCCCCCGATGCTCCTCGTGTTGATCCGCCACGGCCTCACCGCGGCCACCGACGGCGGGGTGCTGGGCGGATGGACCCCTGGGGTTCAACTCACGGACCCCGGCCGCGAGCAGGCCGAGCGCCTGGCGGCGCGCCTCGACGGAGTGACGATCCACTCCATCTATTCGAGTCCCCTGGAGCGGTGCCGCGAGACGGCCGCGCCGCTGGCCGCGGCCCGGGATCTCCGCGTCCTGACCCGTTCCGACCTCGGCGAGGTGCGGTACGGCTCGTGGACCGGGCGGAACGTGAAGCTGCTGGCGCGGACCAACCTGTGGAAGGTGGTCCATCACGTGCCCTCGCGGGCCCGCTTCCCCGGGGGGGAGAGCCTCCTCGAGGTCCAGCACCGTATGGTCGCAGAGCTGGAGAGGATCGCGGCCGCCCATCCAAAGCAGGTGGTCGCCGTGTGCTCGCACGCCGATCCCATCCGGCTGGCCCTCGCGCACTTCGCCGGGATGCACACCGACCTGTATCACCGCATCTCGGTGGACACGGCGTCGGTG
>JBOGVH010000193.1:0-3122 GCA_050695235.1 Actinomycetota bacterium | reverse complement strand
TGCCGCCTCCGCCCCACGCGATCCCCGCCCGATGACCGTCGCAGGGCGCGGGGGGGTACGGACGATAAGCTCGCATGACTTGGTTGCGCCCGGCCTTCCCCCGGCTCGCCCGCTCGCCGACCTCGTCGCGTCGCTGCAGCGGCACGAGGTCAGAGGCGATCTATCGGTGGACGTGGTGGACGTGGGGTACAGATCGCAGGACGCCTTCCCCGGCAGCCTGTTCTTCTGCGTGCCCGGTTCCGGCCACGACGGACACGACTTCGCCGGGGAGGCGGTGGTGCGGGGAACAGTCGCCCTGGTCGTCGATCGGTGGTTGCCCCTCGAGGTCGTCCAGGTCCGCGTTCCCTCCGTCCGACAGGCCATGGGTCCCCTGTCGGCGGCGTTCTTCGGCCGGCCCGGTGACCGGATGACCGTCGTTGGCGTCACCGGGACCAACGGGAAGACCACGATCACGTACCTGCTGGAGTCGGTGTTTCGTCGGAACGGCCAGGTCCCCGGCGTGATCGGGACGACGGGCGTTCAGATCGACGGGGAACCGCTGACGCTTCCCATGACCACGCCCGAGGCCCCCGACCTGCACCGCATGCTGGCCCAGATGGCCGAACGAGGGGTCGAGGCGGTGGCCATGGAAGTGTCGTCGCACGGGCTGCACCAGCACCGGGTCGACGGCATCCGCTACCGGTGCTCGGTGTTCACCAATCTCAGCCAGGATCACCTTGATTACCACGCGTCGATGGAGGAGTACTTCGAGGCGAAGGCCCGACTCTTCACACCGGAGCTGTCGGAGCGGGCCGTGGTGAACCTCGACAGCCCGCACGGGAGTCGGCTCCTCCGCTCGGATCTTCCCACCGTCACGTTCGGCCAGGGACCGGGTGCCGACGTGCGCGCCACCGACGTCCGGGCCACGCGCTCCGGCATCTCCTTCTCCGTGGGCGAGCTCGAGGTCCGCTCTTCCCTCCGGGGCGGTTTCAACGTCGAGAACTGCCTGGCGGCACTGGCGACGGCTCGGGCGCTCGGGATCCCCGACGACGTCTCGGCCCTGGGCATCGGGGACGTGCGAGGGGTGCCGGGCCGCGTGGAGGCCGTGGAGGAGGGGCAGGATTTCCTGGTGGTCGTGGACTACGCGCACACGCCGGACGGCGTGGGCAACGTGCTACGGGCGGCGCGGCTCCTCGCGCCGGGCCGGCTGATCGTCGTGTTGGGCTGCGGCGGGGACCGGGACCGAACCAAGCGCCCCCTGATGGGAAGGGTGGCCACCGGGCTGGCGGATCTGTCGGTCATCACCAGCGACAACCCGCGGAGCGAGGACCCGCTGGCCATCATCGGGGAGATCGAACCAGGGGCCAGGGAGGGAGGGGGCCGTTACGTGATCGAGCCCGGACGGCGGGCCGCGATCAAGCTCGCCCTGTCGGAGGCCGGCGATGGCGACGTCGTCGTCATCGCCGGCAAGGGACATGAGACCGGCCAGGAGTTCGCCGACCGCACGGTGCCGTTCGACGACCGGGTCGTCGCGGCAGAGGAGATCCGGTCGCTCCGGGGGATGGCATGAGGCCACGCCCCCTCTCCGAGGTAGCGCGGGCGGTGAACGGCCGGCTCCGCGGCTCGGATGCGATCGTCACGGCCGTCGTCATCGACAGCCGGGACGCCGGGCCGGGCTCGCTGTTCTTCGCCATGCCGGGCGAGCGGCGCGACGGCCATGAGTTCGTGAAGGACGCGCTCTCCCGTGGTGCGGCCGGCTCGGTCGTGCACCGACCGGTTCCCGCGGAGCCGGCTGTGGAGGTGGCCGACTCCGGCGAGGCGCTGCTGGCGTTGGCCACCGACGAGCGCGCGCGGATGCCCGATGCCACGTTGATCGGGATCACCGGCGCGAACGGGAAGACCTCCACGAAGGATCTCGCGGCCTCCATCCTGTCGACGGGGTTCCTGACACACGCCAGCCCGGGGTCGTTCAACAACGAGATCGGGCTCCCCCTCACGCTGTTGGGGGCTCCGGAAGGCGTCGAGGTGGTGCTGGCGGAGATGGGTGCCCGGCGTCGCGGCGACCATGCGGAGCTGTGCCGGGTGGCCAGACCCGACGCCGTGGTGGTGACCAACATCGGGGTCGCGCACATGGAGGTCTTCGGATCGTGGCAGGCCATCGTGGAGGCCTCGGCAGAGCCCGTGGAGGCTCTGGCTGATGTCGGCACGGCCATCCTGAACGCGGACGACACCGTCGTGCGCGAGCTGGCGGGGCGGCCCGGGGCCCGGGTCATCACGTTCGGGCTGACGAAGGACGCGGACGTCCGGGCCGAGGACGTGGTCCTCGACGACGAGGGGAGGGCGAGCTTCGACCTGATGGTGGGGGACCAATGCGAGCGTGCTGAGCTCGTCGTTCCGGGTGAGCACATGGTCTCGAACGCGCTCGCCGCGGCGGCGTGCGGGATCGCGCTGGGGCTGTCGGCAGCCGAGTGCGCCGCGGGGCTGAAAGGGGTGAGCGTCTCCCGGTGGCGGATGGAGAGCTTCACCACCGAGGACGGCGTACGGGTGGTGAACGACGCGTACAACGCGAATCCCGAGTCCATGGCTGCGGGGCTTCGAGCGGCCCGGTGGATGGCCCGAGGCGGCCGACTCGCGGCGGTCCTCGGTCACATGGCAGAGCTCGGCCCTATCTCGAACGACGAGCACGATCGTTTGGGAGAGCTGGTTGTCCGGCTGGGGGTGGATCGCCTGGTCACCGTGGGCCCGGTGGCGCGCGCGGTGGCCGGGGCCGCCCTCCGGGAGGGCGCGGTCCCGGACAGCGTGGTCTCGGTGGACACGCCCGCCGAAGCCGCGGACGACGTTCGGGCGTGGGCCAGGGGGGGAGACGTGGTCCTGGTCAAGGGGTCGCGGGTGGCCGGGTTGGAACGCGTGGCTGAGGCCCTCCGGTGAGGGCCATCCTGCTGGCCGCCGCGGTGGGCCTGGCGGTGACGCTCCTCGGCACACCCGTGGCCATCCGGGCCTTCCGCTTGTGGGGGTGGGGCCAGCACATCCGGGAGGACGGGCCGCACACCCATCTGGAGAAGATGGGCACCCCCACGATGGGCGGCGCGGTGATCATCGCGGGGATGGTCGGGTCCTACCTGGTCACGCGGGTGGTGTTCACC
>JBOGVH010000192.1:0-2563 GCA_050695235.1 Actinomycetota bacterium | reverse complement strand
CCGTGGAGGACGCCCACACGGGAGGGTGCGCGTTCAAGGTGGTGCTGCCTGCCTGCCCGCCGAGCGAAGGTGCCCTGCATCAGGAGACGGCGACCGCGGGCTGAGGCTGCCGGGACATCCGTATCCTTGGGGAGATGGCCCCCGGCACGACGAGCGACCGGTTCCTCCGCGCCTGCCGGCGTCTGCCCGTTGACCGGACCCCGGTGTGGTTCATGCGCCAGGCCGGCCGGTATCTCCCCGAATATCGCGAGCGGCGCGGCGATCGAGACGTGCTGGAAGCCGTCCGATCCCCCGATCTCGCCGTCGAGCTCACGCTGCAACCCCTCCGGCGCATGGATCTCGACGCGGCGATCCTCTTCTCCGACATCATGGTGCCGCTGGCGGCCGTCGGGATCGGCGTCCGGCTGGAGCCCGGGGTGGGCCCGGTCGTCGAGCAGCCCATCAGGGCGGCGCGCGACATCGAACGGCTGCGGCCGCTCGAGCCCGAGGCCGACGTCCCCCATGTGCTGGAGGCCATCAGGCTGCTTCGAAAGGAGCTCACGGTCCCGCTGATCGGGTTCGCCGGGGGTCCGTTCACCCTGGCGAGCTACCTGGTGGAGGGCGGTCCGTCGCGCGACCACGCCCGAACGAAGGCGCTGATGCACGAGGACCCTCTCCTGTGGGCCCACCTGGCCGAGCGTCTCGCGGACCTCGCGCTCGTTCACCTGCGCGCCCAGGTCGAGGCAGGAGCCCAGGCCGTGCAGGTGTTCGATAGCTGGGTGGGCGCGCTCGATCCCGATGACTACGAGCGGTTCGTGCTCCCGGCGGCGCAGCGTCTCTTCGATGGGCTGACCGATCTCGAGACTCCGTCGATCCACTTCGCTGTGGGGACTGGCGAGCTGTTGGGGCTGATGGCCCGGGCCGGGGGCGACGTGATCGGGGTGGACTGGCGCGTGCCGCTCGACGAGGCGTGGGATCGGATCGGTCGCGACCGTTCCATCCAGGGCAACCTGGATCCGGCGGCGTGCCTGGCTTCGTGGGAGGCGCTGCGACCCAAAGCGCTCAGCGTCCTTCGTCGGGCCGAGGGACGTGACGGCCACGTGTTCAACCTCGGTCACGGAGTACTGCCCAGCACACCGGTCGAGAACCTCGAGCGCCTGGTCGACCTGGTGCACCGGACGACTGAACGGGTACCCACGTGACGGACCCCATCGGCGTCCTGGTGATGGCGTACGGGAGCGCGAGCGGCCCCGAGGACGTCGAGCGGTACTACACGGACATCCGTGGTGGCCGGCCCCCCTCGCCGGAGCACCTGGCCGTCCTGAGGGAACGGTACGCCGCCATCGGAAACCGGTTCCCCCTCCTCGACATCACGGAGCGGCAGGCGGCCGGGCTGGAAGCCGAGCTGAACGCAGGCGACGACGGCTCGTTCCGCACGTACATCGGCATGAAGCACTCGCCGCCGTTCATCGCCGAGGCGGTCGAGCGGATGCGAACCGACGGGATCGACCGAGCAATCGGCATCGTCATGGCTCCGCACTGGTCGGGGATGTCGGTCGAGACCTACGTCGAGCGCGTCGAGCGGCCGGTCGCGGAAACGGGCCGCCCTCGCTTCACGTTCGTCCGCAGCTACCACGACCATCCCCTGTTCGTGGACCTGCTGGCGGGCCGGGTAGGCGACGCGATCGCCTCGCTGTCCGAGGACACCCGGGAGAAGGCGGCTGTGATCTTCTCGGCGCACTCGCTTCCCGTTCGCTCGACCGATGACGGGAGCATTCGATGCAGGGACTGCGGCTGCGATCCCTCCTGTCGGTATCGGGACGGGCTCCGGGAGACGGCCGAGCTGGTCGCTCGAAGCCTCGGGCTGGCCTCGTTCGCGATCGGCTGGCAGAGCTCGGGCCGCACGTCGGATCCATGGTGGGGTCCGCCGATCGAGGACGTGATCCGGGACCTCGCGGAGCACGGCCATCCCGCCGTCGTGGTGTGCTCGGCCGGGTTCACAGCCGATCACCTCGAGGTCCTCTACGACTTGGATATCGAGGCGAAGGCGGTGGCCGAGGACGCCGGGATCGAGTTCACCAGGACCGAGATGCCGAACGCTGATCCCGCGTTCGTTCGGGCCCTCGCCGCGATCGTGCGGGAGCACCTCGGCGTGGTGGCCGCGGCGTGAGCGGACGCGTCGTGGTCGTGGGCGGAGGTGTGGCCGGCCTGGCCACGGCGTACCGGCTCGTCTCCGGGTCGAAGGACGTGGATGTGGTGGTCCTGGAAGCCGGCCCCGAACCGGGGGGCAAGGTCCGCTCGGTTCGAGTCGGGGACCTCCAGCTCGACGGGGGTCCGGATTCAGTCATCGCTCGGAAGCCGTGGGCGGTCCAGCTGGCGCGGGACATCGGCCTGGCTCGCGAGCTCGTGGCTCCCTCGACGGGCATCACGTTCGTCTGGACGGACCATGGGCTCCGTCGCTTTCCCGGTGGTCCGTTCGGGATCCCCATCGACGTGCGGGAGCTTTGGGGCTGGGACGGGATGTCCCGGCGGGGACGGATCGACGCGCTGGGCGACCTGGTGAGGAAGCCTCGCAGGGAAGAGG
>JBOGVH010000191.1:0-15602 GCA_050695235.1 Actinomycetota bacterium | reverse complement strand
ATGGCGATGGAGATGTTCGTGGTTATGGCGAGCTCGTCCACGTCGCACCCGGCGAGGCGGGCGAACGTCCGCTTCAGCTCCAGCATCCTCGGGAAGATGTCCTCGAACCACACGTGGTCCGGCGCGCCCTTGGAGGCCCACGCATCGATGTACGTATCCAGGTAGCCGCGAGACCGCCGCGAGATCGGACCGAGCGACGCGCTGATCAGGTAGGCCTTCTGTTCGAGGACCGGGAACTCGTCGCGCCAGGAGGACGGGTCCACGCCACGGGATCGCGCACTCACCCCTCGGCGCCCGTCAAGTGTCTCCCTCGGCTCCGTCGTGGTGTCCCTCGTGGTTCTCCAGGTACTCGATGTACAGCGGACGGAGGGCATCGGCCAGGGTGCCGCGGTCGGCGTCCACGAGGTCGTTCAAAAGGGCCAGCGGCCGCATGATGTCGGTCTCGCTCCGCTCCTCGTCCCCGATGGACGCCCGGGCCTCGGGGATCGTCCTCAGCAGGTCCCACAGGAAGCCCACGTCGAGTCGCCGCCAAGCCAGGCGGGTGGCCCTGTCGTGGAGCTCGGCCGAGGACAATCGCTCCAGCTCGGCTCGCTCGGTCACGGGGTCAGCCTACCGCGAGGTCGCCCACCCGCCCGATGGGGCGGTGGCCAGGCACGGCGAGGCCATGTCGGGGCCGCCACTACAATCTCCCCGTGGGCACCGACACGCTCGTGATTCACGGGGCCCGTGAGCACAACCTCAAGAACGTCCCGCTGGAGCTACCCCGCAACCAGCTCATCGTGTTCACGGGTTTGTCCGGCTCGGGGAAGAGCTCCCTGGCCTTCGACACCATCTACGCGGAGGGCCAGCGGCGCTACGTCGAGTCGCTCTCGGCCTACGCCCGGCAGTTCCTGGGCCAGATGGAGAAGCCGGACGTGGACTTCATCGAGGGACTGTCCCCGGCCATCTCTATCGACCAGAAGTCCACGTCGAAGAATCCCCGGTCCACCGTGGGGACCATCACCGAGATCTACGACTACCTGCGGGTGCTGTACGCCCGGATCGGCCATCCGCACTGTCCCAAGTGCGGGCGGCCCATCGGCCGGCAGACCCCGGAGCAGATCGTCGACCAGGTCATGCAGCTGCCCGAGGGTACCCGGTTCATGATCCTGGCCCCGGTGGTCCGGGGCCGGAAGGGTGAGTACGAGAAGCTCCTGGCCGACCTGGCCCGCCGGGGGTTCCCCCGGGCACGGATCGACGGCGAGATCCGCGACCTCTCGGAGCCCATCCGGCTGGACCGCTACTACAAGCACACGATCGAGGTGGTGGTGGACCGCCTGGTGGCCAGGCCCGACATCCGCCGCCGGGTCGCCGACTCGATCGAAACGGCGCTCGAGCAAGCGGAAGGGATCGCGGCCATCGCCGTGCAGACACCAGACGGGAAGGAGGACGTGCAGCACTTCTCACAGAAGCTCGCCTGCACGTACGACGGCATCTCCTTCGACGAGCTCCAGCCCAGGAACTTCTCGTTCAACTCGCCGTACGGAGCGTGTCCGACGTGCGACGGCCTGGGGACCCGCCTGGAGGTCGACCCCGAGCTCGTGGTGCCCGATCTCGAGCTCTCCATCGAAGAGGGGGCCATCGCGCCGTGGGCGGGAACCCGCCTCGAGTACTGGTACCGGGTGCTCGAGTCGGTGGCCGAGGCCCACGGCTTCTCCACCAAGACTCCGTGGAAGAAGCTCCCGAAGAAGGCTCGCGAGACCGTGCTGTACGGCTCGGACCAGGAGATCCACGTCCGGTACCGGAACCGGTACGGGCGGACACGCTCGTACTGGACCACATACGAAGGCGTCGTCCCCGCCGTCGAACGCCGGTACGAAGAGACCGACTCCGACAGCCAGCGGGACCGGCTGGAGCAGTACATGCGCGAGGTTCCGTGCCGGACCTGCCACGGCGCGCGCCTTCGGCCGGAGAGTCTGGCGGTGACGATCGGCGCGGTGAACATCGCCGACCTCACCACGCGCTCGATCCGCGACACGCTCGAGTTCTTCGAGCAGGTGGACCTGTCCGAGCGAGAGCGGATGATCGCCGAACGCCTGATCAAGGAGATCCGAGCCCGGCTGGGGTTCCTGGTCGACGTGGGGCTGGACTACCTGGCGCTGGCCCGGGCCTCGGCCACCCTGGCGGGCGGTGAGGCCCAGCGGATCCGCCTGGCCACTCAGATCGGGAGCGGGTTGGTCGGTGTCCTGTACATCCTGGACGAGCCGTCGATCGGCCTGCACCAGCGGGACAATCGGCGGCTGATCGACACGTTGGTTCGGCTCCGCGACCTGGGCAACACGCTGATCGTCGTGGAGCACGACGAGGCCACCATCCGGGCCTCGGACCACATCGTGGACATAGGGCCGGGGGCGGGCAATGACGGCGGCGAGATCGTGTACTCGGGCGACCTCAAGGGGCTGCTGGACGACGACGGGTCCCTGACCGGCGCGTTCCTCTCCGGCAAACGCGTGATCCCAACCCCCCAGGTCCGCAGGACCCCCGGCGAACGGTGGCTGAAGGTGCTGGGAGCGAGAGAGCACAACCTGAAGGACGTGGACTTCGCGTTGCCCCTCGGGCTCTTCGCCTGCGTCACGGGCGTGAGCGGCTCCGGCAAGTCCACCCTGGTCCAGGATGTCCTGCTCCGAGCGCTCATGAAGAAGCTGTATCGGTCGCGCGTCCTCCCGGGCAAGCACCGTCGCCTCGTCGGGTGGGAACGCATCGACAAGGTCATCGACATCGACCAGTCGCCGATCGGGCGGACCCCGCGGTCCAACCCGGCCACGTACACGGGCATGTTCGACCACATCCGCGCGCTGTACGCCCAGGTTCCGGAGGCCCGGGTCCGCGGGTACCGGCCCGGGCGATTCTCGTTCAACGTCCGCGGCGGGCGGTGCGAGAACTGCGCCGGCGACGGCCAGATCAAGATCGAGATGCACTTCCTCCCGGACGTCTACGTGACGTGCGAGGTGTGCAAGGGCCACCGGTACAATCGCGAGACGCTCGAGGTCAAGTACAAGAACCGTTCGATCGCCGACGTCCTGGAGATGAGCGTCGACGAGGCTCTGGAGTTCTTCCGCAACATCCCGGTCATCAGCCGGCACCTCCAGACGCTCTCGGACGTCGGCCTCGGGTACGTCAAGCTCGGACAGCCGGCGCCCACGCTGTCCGGCGGCGAGGCCCAGCGGATCAAGCTGTCCTCAGAGCTCCAGAAGCGCGCCACCGGCAACACCCTGTACATCCTGGACGAACCCACGACCGGTCTGCACTTCGAGGACGTGCGGAAGCTCCTGGCGGTGCTCCAGCGGCTGGTCGGAGCGGGCAACACGGTGCTCGTGATCGAGCACAACTTGGACGTCATCAAGACCGCCGACTGGATCGTCGACCTGGGGCCGGAGGGGGGGGACGCTGGCGGCAGGATCGTCGCGGAGGGTCCGCCGGAAGCCGTGGCCGCCAATGCCGGGTCCTACACCGGACAGTTCCTTGCCGAGGTGCTGGGGGCGCTCCCGCTGGAGCGAGAGCGGATCCCGCAGGACGCATAGCCCGGGCGCGCGTACCAGCCGGGCTTGCTAGCATGGCCCGCGCTCATGTCCAGGAAGGTCCTTCCGGCCGTCTTCGTCCTCACGATCATGGCGGCGGCGTGTGGCACCCCGACCCCCCCGAGCGTCACCTTCGGCTCCGGCAGGCAGTTCGTCCCGCAGGTCGCCGACTTCCTCGACAACGTGGGCCTGTATCCATCGGTGGCCGTGGACTCGGCGGGCACGCCGTACATCTCCTCCTTGGGGTTCCCCGCCGAGCTGAAGGAGGGAGAGATCGCGCCAACACACCCGATCGGCGCGCCCTCCCTGCCCGCGATCCTCATGTCCAGCACGAAGGACGGCATCTGGACGCGGGGGGCGGTGGCCATGCAGGACCCCATCCCCAACGTCAACGTGCGGTTCGGCCCAGCGACCGTGCGTTCAGTCAAGTCGATGACGCCCCAAAGCGTGAACGGGACGGCCCTCGCCGTCGATCCGTCGGGGGGGTTCCACGTGGCGTGGGCCGCCGACACCGGCCTGTGGTACGCGCAGAGCTCAGGGACCTCGTTCAATGCCACCCTCCTGCAGGCGATGAGCCCGCGCCTGGGACGTGCCGGCCCGCTGGGGCCTCCCGCGGTGGCCGTGACCTCGTCCGGTACGCCGTGGGTGGCCTTCATCCTTGCCACACCCCGGGGGCAGGAGGTCACGGTGAAGACGGCGGCGGCAGGGGCGTGGAAGACCGACGTGTTGGACACCATCCCGCCGCGGTCCGGGCCGTCGCAACCGTACCGTGTCGCCTCCACCATCTCCCGGTCCGGCCAGCCCGTGGTGCTCTACTCGAACGGATCGAGCGTGCTTGCGGCTGCCCTGGGTGGAGGCGAGGAGGGTGGCTGGGCCTACTCGACCGTCGAGTCCGGCGCCGACGGCTACGGGCTGTCCGCGACCACCGGGAAGGACGGAACCATCCACGTCTCGTATTACGCGGGCGACCAGGTGCACGCGGCGACCTCTGAGGACGGCATCACCTGGCGGACCGAAACCGTGGCGACGGTGGGGAAGGGCGTCAACCAGGCCGGGCGCTCCACGGGGATCGCCGCGAGTGACAGCGGGGAGGTGTACGTCACCTGGTACGACCCGGGCACCGTCGGTGTGCTCCTGGCCTCGGCCACCGGCGAGGGGTTCGATCCGATCGAGGTGAAGGGCACGAACGGCGGCATCCTGCCGGCCGTGGCCGCCACGCCCGATGGCTCGGCCGTCTACGTTGCCTGGTATGCCGAGACCTCGCAGGACCTGTTGCTGGGGACCTACGCCGAGGTGAGCGGGCTGGACCTTGCGGTTCCCAGCCCGACTTCCTCCGCCGCACCGACCACCACCCCGCCGACGACCCAGTGCACGAAGGTGTCGAACGGGGTGGTGGACATCGTGGCCCAGGGCATCGCCTTCGACACCAACTGCATCGAGGCCCCCGCGAGCGGGCCGTTCACCATCGCCTTCGACAACAAGGACAGCGGTATTCAGCACAACGTGTCGGTCTATCCCAGCGCGAGCGACCTCACCGAGCCCATCGAGCAAGGGGAGATCATCACGGGCCCGGCCACGGCCGACTACAGGGTGACCGCGCTGGAGTCGGGCGAATACTACTTCCGTTGCGACGTCCATCCGACGATGAGCGGGCAGGTGGTCGTGGAATAGGCGTGGAGGTACCGTGCTCCCCGGAGGCCGCAGGTCCCGCCCATAGAATGGGTACGTGAGCGTCGCCCGCCTCGACACCTCGACGATCCCCGAGGGGCCCGGTGTCTACCTCTTCCGGGACGCGGACGCCCGCACGATCTACGTGGGCAAAGCCACCTCGCTCCGCAAGCGCCTGGCGAGCTATTGGGGAAAACCGCTCCATCCCCGGACCGAGGCCATGATGGCGGCCGCCGAGTCGGTGGAGTGGATCGTGGCCTCGAACGAGGTTGACGCCCTGATGCTCGAGTACAACCTGATCAAGGAGCACCTTCCGCGATTCAACATCCGGTACCGCGATGACAAGTCCTACCCGTACCTGGCCCTCACCGTGGGCGAGCGGTGGCCCCGGGCTCAGGTCGTACGGGGATCCAGGCGGAAGGGGGTCCGGTACTTCGGGCCCTTCGCGCATGCCTACGCCATCCGCGAGACCCTCGATGCGCTGACCCGCGTGTTCCCCGTCCGGACGTGCTCGAACGCCTTCTTCGACCAGCGGGCCCGGGCCCGCCGGCCCTGCCTGTACTACGACATCGGGCGGTGCGCCGGCCCATGTGTGCCCGAGGTCACCGGCGTGACCGAGGAGTCCTACCGCGCGGACGTCGACGCACTGGCCGACTTCCTCTCCGGCAACGAGCGGCCGGTCCTGCGGCGGTTGGAGCGGGAGATGCGCGAGGCCTCCGAGCGCGAGGAGTACGAGCTCGCGGCGAAGCTCCGCGACCAGCTCGTCGCCGCCCGCAGGGCCCTGGAGAGTCAGGAGATGGTCCTCACGCAGGCGGAGAACCTCGACGTCGTCGGCCTGGCCGAGGACGACCTCGAGGCGGCGTTCCAGGTGTTCTTCGTCCGGAAGGGGCGGGCGATGGGACGCAAGGGATGGATCGTGGACCGCGTGGAGGAGCTGGACCGCCCCGGCCTCCTGGCCTCCTTCGTCCGCGAGCTCTACATGGAGCGCGAGGAGGTCCCGCCCCGGATCCTCGTTCCGGAGACTCCCGCCGACGCCGACGTCCTGGCCAGGTGGCTCTCCGGCCGGCGGGGCGGTCCCGTCTCGTTCGCGGTGCCCCGGCGGGGCGCCAAGCGCAAGCTGCTCGAGGTGGTCACCCAGAACGCCAGGGAACACTTCCAGCGGCACAAGCTTCGACGGGCATCCGACTTCGGCGCGCGGTCGCGGGCCCTGACCGAGCTGGCCACGGTCCTCGGCCTGCCCCAGGCGCCCCTTCGGATCGAGGCCTACGACATCTCCAACCTCGGCCCCACGGACACGGTCGGATCGATGGTCGTGTTCGAGGACGGGCTCCCCAAGCGGTCCGATTACCGCCGTTTCGAGATCAAGGGAGTGCCCGGGCAGGACGATTTCGCAAGCATGGAGGAGATGCTCGGTCGGCGATTCGCCCGGCTGGGGGCCGGGGCCGACGGAGACGGCGGCCGCGGGGGCGGGGCGACCGGCGACGAAGGAACGGTGAGGCGGCGCCGGTTCTCCTATCCCCCCTCCCTGATCGTGGTGGACGGGGGCCGGGGGCAGCTCTCTGTGGCCACGAAGGTCCTGGCCGATCTGGACCTCCACATCCCGGCCATCGGCCTGGCCAAACGCCTGGAGGAGGTGTACTTCCCCGACCGGCCAGACCCTCTGCGTATCCCTCGGGGCTCCGAGGCGCTGTTCGTTCTCCAGCACATCCGGGATGAGGCGCACCGATTCGCCGTCACCTACCACCGCGAGAAACGTTCCAAGAGGGTGATGGGCTCGTCGTTGGACGACGTGCAGGGGATCGGGCCCGCTCGCAAGAAGGCCTTGCTGAAGCGATTCGGTTCACTCGCCCGCCTGTCCCGGGCCTCGGCGGCGGAGATCGCCGCGACGCCGGGCGTGGGGCCGGAGATCGCCCGGGCCGTGCACGAGCGGCTTCACGGATCAGCCCCGGCGCCTGAGCGGAGGGTGAGTGCCTGATGGGACAGCCGGCCGAGCGCGAGCCCGAGTCGAAGGGGAAGGTCCGGTCCATCCGGCGGCGTCCGCAGGGGCCGGGATTCACCATCATCACCGGCTTGTCGGGGGCCGGACGCTCCGAGGCGGCCAAGTGCCTGGAGGATCTGGGGTTCTTCGTCGTGGACAACATCCCGCCGGCATTGCTCCCCAAGATGGCCGAGCTGGCGGCCCGCCCCGGCGGTCCCGGACGAGTCGCCACCGTGGTCGATGCCCGGGGCGGGGTCTTCTTCGGTGAGCTGTCGAGGGCCCTGGAGGAGCTCAAGGGCCTCTCGATCCCCTACAGCATCCTCTATCTGGAGGCCTCCGACGAGGACCTGGTGAACCGGTACGCGGCCACTCGCCACCGCCACCCGCTGGCGCCGGCCGACCGGGTCATCGAAGGCATCCGGAAAGAGCGGCTGATGATGGAGAGCCTCCGGGGCGACGCCGACCTGATCGTCGACACCTCCGGCTTGACCCCACACGAGCTCCGCGACCGCCTCCGGGACGCCTTCGCCGACGCACCCCCCGAGGCCGGCCTTCAGGTGTCGGTGATCTCGTTCGGGTACAAGTACGGCACGCCACGCGACGCCGACGTCGTGATCGACGTCCGGTTCCTCCCCAACCCGCACTGGGTGGACGAGCTTCGGCCCCTGCCGGGGACCGACGACCGGGTCCGGACCTATGTCAAGGGCCAGCAGACGTATCGCGAGTTCATGCGGCGGCTCCGGGCCCTGCTGGGTTTCATGGTTCCGGGGTTCCTGGCAGAGGGCAAGGCCTATCTCGCCGTGGCCGTGGGCTGCACCGGAGGGCAGCACCGCTCCGTGGTCGTTGCCGAGGAGCTGGCCACGTTCTTCCGGGACAAGGGCCTGCCCGTCTCGGTGGACCACCGGGACCTGGATCGCGGCGAGACCGCCTGATCCACCCGACCGGAGCGAGGGGCCTTCCCGGGAACGCCGGAGGGGAGCCACCCCGGATTGGCTAGGATGACGGTGAACCTCGCCCCTCCAGGAGGCACGCCATGAGCATCAAGGTCGGCATCAACGGGTTCGGTCGGATCGGCCGGAACTTCCTCCGAGCGGCGAAGCAGCAGGGGATCGACATCGACTTCGTCGCGGTCAACGACATCACCGATGCGAAGACCCTCGCCCATCTGCTGAAGTACGACTCCGTGCTGGGGACGTTCCCCGGCGAGGTCACTGCGACGGAGACCAGCATCTTCGCCGACGGCGACGAGCTCAAAGTGCTGGCGGAGAAGGACCCGGCGAACCTGCCGTGGAAGGAGCTTGGCGCGCGGATCGTCATCGAGTCCACCGGGCTGTTCACCAAGCGGGAGGACGCGGACAAGCACATCGCGGCCGGCGCAGAGAAGGTCATCATCAGTGCCCCGGCCAAGGGCGAGGACATCACGATGGTGCTCGGCGTGAACGACGACGCCTACGACCCGAAGTCGCACAACGTGATCTCGAACGCGTCCTGCACCACCAACTGTGTGGTCCCCATGGCCAAGGTCCTCGACGACGCCTTCGGCATCGACCAGGGATTCATGACCACGATCCACGCCTACACGAACGACCAACGGATCCTGGACCTCCCGCACGAGGACCTCCGTCGGGCCCGGGCCGCCGCGATCAACATCATCCCAACCTCCACCGGCGCCGCCAGGACGACCGGCGTGGTCATTCCGCACCTCAAGGGAAGGGTGGACGGGCTGGCAATGCGGGTGCCCATCCCCGACGGCTCGGTCACGGACCTCGTGGCCACGTTGAACCGCGAGGCCAGCATCGAGGAGGTGAACGCGGCCTACCGGTCGGCCGCGGAGCGCGGCCCGCTGGCGGGCAAGCTCATGTACACGGAGGATCCCATCGTGTCCTCGGACATCGTCGGCTCCCCCGCGTCGTGCACGTTCGATGCCCTGTCCACCATGGCCATGGGCACCATGGTGAAGGTGCTCGGTTGGTACGACAACGAATGGGGCTACTCGCACCGGCTGGTCGACCTGACCACGCTGGTCGCGAGCAAGCTGTGACCCTTCGGACCCTGGAGGATCTCGGGGACGTCGCCGACAGACGGGCCTTCGTTCGGGTCGACTACAACGTTCCCCTGGACGGTGGCAAGGTCGCCGACGACTCGCGGATCACGGCGTCCCTTCCGACGCTGCGCGAGCTCCTCCACGCGGGCGCATCGCTGGTCCTCGCCTCGCATCTCGGCCGACCCAAGGGCACGGTGGACGAAGGCGCCCGGATGGGCCCCATCGCGGAGCGCCTCGCCGAGCTGATCGGCGGCGCCGTCGGCTACGACCCGACGGATGTCGTCGTGGACGACTCGGTGGAACGCCGGTGCGCGGAGCTTCGTCCCGGCGAGATCGTGATGTTGGAGAACCTCCGGTTCGACCCGGGGGAGGAAGCCAACGACGGGGGATTCGCCGAGCGGTTGGTCCGCCTTGGCGATGTGTACGTGGACGACGCCTTCGGCGCCGTCCACCGGGCCCATGCGTCGGTGGCCGCGCTCCCGGCCCTGTTCGTGGAGCAGGGGAGACCGGCGGTGGCCGGACGCCTGCTGCAGAAGGAGGTGGAGGCGCTGTCCAAGCTCCTCGGTGAAACGGCCCGCCCGTACGTGGCGGTCCTCGGAGGGGCCAAGGTCTCGGACAAGCTCTCAACCGTCGAGGCCCTCGTCGACCGGGTGGACGCCCTGTTGATAGGGGGAGCCATGGCGTTCACGTTCATCGCTGCCCAGGGCGGCGAGATCGGCAAGAGCCTGGTCGAGCCGGAACGGTTCGACCGGGTGCTGTCGGCGCGGAAGCGGGCTGAGGAGCGTGACGTCGTCATCCAGCTGCCGGAAGACGCCGTCGCGGCGCGCGAGCCGACGCTCGACGCGCCGCGCACGACCGTCCCCGCATCGGGGATCCCGAAGGAGCTGATGGGACTCGACATCGGTCCTCGGACCGTGGAGGAGTTCGCCATGACCATCGCCGAAACGAAGACCATCCTGTGGAACGGCCCGATGGGCGTGTTCGAGCTCGAGCCGTTCTCCGCAGGCACCCGAGGGGTGGCCACCGCCATCGCCGGGTCGAGCGCGTACTCCGTAGCCGGTGGGGGGGACAGTCTCCTGGCCATCAAGCGCTTCGGGCTGGAGGACGGGTTCGACCACCTGTCCACCGGCGGGGGCGCATCGCTCGAGTTCCTCGAAGGCCGGGAGCTCCCCGGGGTGGAGGTCCTGGAGGTCGAGGGATGACGAAACGGCGGCCCATCATCGCGGCCAACTGGAAGATGCACAAGACCCATCTGGAGGCCATCCGGGACGTGCAGAAGCTGTCTTACCTGCTCGACAGGTCCGACGCCGACCGCGTGGAGGTGGTCATCTGCCCCGCGTTCACGGCGCTTCGCGCGGTTCAAACCCTGATCGACAGCGATCGACTGCCGTACGGCCTGGGCGCGCAGAACGTGCACTACGAGGAGAAGGGCGCGTTCACCGGGGAAGTCTCGCCGCCGATGCTGCAGGCGCTGAAGTGTGGGTACGTGATCGTGGGGCACTCGGAGCGGCGCCAGTTGTTCGGCGAGACCGACGAGGTCGTGAACAGGAAAGTGCGCTCGGTCCTTTCGCACGCCATGGTGCCGATCCTCTGCGTGGGGGAGAGCCTCGGGGAACGAGAGGCCGGCGCCACGGAGGAGAAGGTGGCGGGCCAGGTGCGGCGGAACCTCCAGGGCGTCGCTTCCGAGGACGCCGCCCGGCTGGTGATCGCCTACGAGCCGATCTGGGCCATCGGCACCGGCCGCAACGCCGAGCCCGCCGACGCGGGCCAGGTCGTCGGCCTGATCCGGGAGACGCTGTCATCGGCCTATTCGAAAGAGGTGGCCGACGCGGTCCGGGTCCAGTACGGCGGGAGCGTGAAGGCCGGCAACATCCGCGACTTCATGGCCCATCCCGAGATCGACGGGGCGCTGGTCGGTGGGGCCAGCCTGGACCCGGAGGAGTTCGCGCTCATCGTCAAGTACCGGTAGGGGAGCGACGTGTACCGATTGCTCTACGTCTGCCTCGATGGGCTGGGTGACGATCCGATCCCGGCCCTCGGAGACCGCACGCCGCTGGAGGCCGCCCGAACCCCGTTCATGGACGCGCTTGCGGCGCAAGGCCGGACCGGAACCGTCGTCACGGTCGGCCCGGGAATCGCGCCCGAGTCGGACATCGCCGTGTTCGCCATCCTGGGGTACGACCCTCGGGAGGAGCACCCAGGCCGCGGCGTCGTCGAGGCCGTGGGCGCGGACATGGACTTCCGCGAAGGCGACCTGGCGTACCGGGTGAACTTCGCCACCGCGGACTGGCCCCGGATCATCGATCGCCGGGTGGGACGAGACCTGTCGTCGGGCGAGGCCCGGGCTCTGGCCACCGAGGTCAACGAGAAGGTCAAACTTCCCGGCGCCACCTTCGAGCTTGGATCCACGGTGGAGCATCGGGGGGTTCTGGTCATCCGGTCGGAGGTGGGGCGGCTGTCCGCCCAGGTGACGAACACCGACCCCGCGTACCGGAAGGAGGGCTCGCTGGGGGTCGCCCTGGAGACGTTCGAGCTCGAGGTGGCCCGGTGCGAGCCGCTGGAGGATACCGATGCAGCCGGGCGAGCCGCCGAGCTGACCAACGCGTTCGTGGAAGGAGCGGCCAAGATCCTCGACGCTTCGGAGGTGAACGCCGAGCGCAGGAGGAACGGCAGGCTTCCCGCCAACCTCGTCCTGACCCGTGACGGCGGGGACCACGTCCCCAAGCTGCAGCCCATCCGGGAGCGGTTCGGTCCGGCGTGGGGCTGCTTCGTCGAGATGCCCGTCGAGCGGGGTATCGCCATGCTCCTCGGCATGGACCCGGTCGACGCACCCCGCCTTTCGACTGAGGCGGACTACGCGCGGTGGGCGACCCTGGCCTCCGAGGCCTTGGACGGCTTCGACGCCCTGTACGTGCACATCAAGGGCCCGGATGTCCCGGCCCACGACGGCCGCGCGGAGGAAAAGCGTGACGTCATCGAGGTCATCGACCGGGCCTTCTTCGGTGAGGTTCTGCCCATGATCGACCGTAGCCGGACGATCGTGGCGGTCACCGCGGATCACTCCACCTCGTGCGTGCGAAAGGCGCACACGGCGGAGCCGGTGCCCCTGCTCGTGAGCGGAGGGGCGGTGCAACCGGACGGTACGACCTCGTTCGGTGAGCGGGCCTGCGCGGCCGGCTCCCTGGGGCAGTTGCGGGGCGTGGAAATCGTGCCCCGGCTGGCCACGCTGATGCGCGGATGAGAAGCCGGAAGAGTCTGCAATCCCGATGGGTCAGCTGCTTCGTCCCCGAGCGGGCGTTGTGTCTTGCGTTCGAGGGCAGGCGCTGTCCACGTGGAAGAACGAGCTCATCGGGCCGTCCAATCGATAGAGGCGAGTGATGCGCGAATTACGCTGGAGAGGCGGAGATGTGAGGACGAAACGGACCCTTCGAGTCGTCGCGCTCCCGGCAGTGATGTCGCTGACCCTCGCTGCCTGCACTCAAGGTGCGACGCGCGAAGAGTCCCCGGAACCAGCCCACGTGACCAAGGGAGGCGTGTACAGGACTGCTATCGAGCGGTTCGGGTTCACAAATAGCTTCGACCCAACCGGTGAATACCTTCCGTCCGCTTTGGGCATCTACTCCGGGCTCCTCCTGCGGACTCTTGTGACGTACAAGCACATCGGCGGTACCGCCGGGAACGAGATTGTGCCCGATATCGCCTCGAGCTGGGAGGCGTCCGCGGACGGGCTTACGTGGATCTTTCACCTGAAGCAGGGTGTCAAGTTCGGTCCGCCACTCGACCGCGACGTGACCTCCAGGGACTTCGCTTACGCCTTCCAACGCATCAACACGAAGTCGCTGATCGCCCGGGACGACTACTATTTCACTGGGACCATCCAGGGAATGACGGGTCGGGCGAAGTCGCCGGACGAACCCATCTCCGGCATAAAGACGCCGGACGATTACACGATCGCGTTCCGCTTGACGCGGCCCACGGGCGACCTGTTGCACCGGCTGGCTCTGCCGGCTGCGGCTGCCATGCCGGAGGAAGTTGCAGGCTGCCACACCAAGGCCGGCGAATACGGTCGGTACCTCATCGCGACCGGGCCATACATGATCCAGGGCCAGGACCAGCTGGACATCTCGTCTTGCGAAACACTTGAGCCGCTCTCCGGCTACGACCCGGACAAGTTCATGATTCTCGTTCGCAATCCGAGCTACGATGAATCAACCGACAGCCCCGAGGTTCGATCGGCCAACGTCGATGCGGTTACGATCATCATCGATACCAACACCAACGACATCTTCGACAAGATCCGGGCCGGTAAGCTCGATGGGTCGTGGGTGACCAACCCCCCGAACCCGATCCTATCTCAGTATCTGACCGACGCAGACCTGGCAGGCAATGTCCACGCCAACCCAAACGACACCATCCACTACATCACGATGAACATGATCGTGCCGCCATTCGACGACATCCACGTCCGGAGGGCAGTCAATTACGTTGTCGACAAGGCGGCCATCTTGAAAGCCTGGGGCGGAGAGTTTCGGGGTGCCATTGCCACGACGGTGCAACCCATGGACCTCCTGCCCGAACTGACGGATTACGATCCCTACCCGACACCGAATCATGAGGGCGACGTCAATGCTGCTATGGAAGAGATCCGCCAGTCCGATTACGATTCCGACACCGATGGCAGGTGCGACCCGGACGTCTGCAATGATGTCGTGATGGTTAGCGGCGACATCCCACCGTGGACCGAGATCAATCCAATCATCGTGGAGAACCTATCGGACATCGGCATCAACTTGAAGCTCGTGGAGGAAGACTCCGGCACAGCCGACACCACAATCGGGACGACGGAGAATCTGATCCCGATCGCTGCGAATGCGGGGTGGCGTATGGACTACGCCGATCCCTACGGGTTCGAGTGGCCCATCTTCAGCAGCGAGTTCATCGCCTGCCAGGGATCCGTGAACTATGCGAACCTCGGCATGACCGAGGACCAGGCCAACGACTGCGGCGACAACGTTCTGGCCGCTTGGAGGGCCGCCACCAACAGCGGGCGAGAACCCTTGCCCTCGGTCGATGAGAAGATGTACGAGTGCAACGTGCTCTCGGGCGACGAGCGGACGATCTGCTGGGTCGAGCTGGACCAGTTCCTGATGGAGGAAGCGGTGCCGTGGGTCCCCTATCTCGCGGGCAAACAGGTGACCATTGTGGCTGACACTGTCACGCAGTTTGAGTTCGATCAGTTCTCGGGCTACGTGTCGTTCGCTCACCTTGCGGTGAACAACCGTCTGTCGGTCGAGGAAGTGCCGGTCGGTCGGCCTTAGCGAGCGAGCCTCAGACCGGCCTGGACTGAGGAGGCCCGGCGGGCCGCGGACCTGACGAATGTGTCGCCTGGGAGTCGGCCCGGATTCTCGAAGTCAGGAGGTGAACGACCGCCAGGCCCAAGCCGGTTCCCTGATGGTGGCCGGGCCCGGCGTTCGGCCGACGGGACGGTGGCCTTCGGAGGCTGGCAATCCCTAGTGGGTTGTGCGGTCGTATATGAGGCAGAGATGCGGTCTGACCCTGTGCTGAGGCGTTTGCCCGGGTGCCTGAGACGCAGGTAATGTTTGCTGCCGAACCCGCCGTGAGCAGGAGGGACCCGAGTGGCAAGCGTCGTCAGCGAACCGGTCGCCGGGCCGGCCGCACCCCCCACCGAGGGCGAGCCGGCCCTAGGGGTCATCGGCCGGAGCCCATGGGAGCTGTTCTGGCGCCGGTTCCGCAGGGACCGGCTGGCGTTCGCCGGTATCGTCCTGATCATCCTCATCCTCTTCATGGCGGTGTTCGCCCCTCTCATCGCCAAGCTGGTCGGCCATGGTCCGAACCAGGTCTTCCTGCGGGAGATGACGAACGAGTTTGGCCTCCCCAAAGGCCCGAGCGGCAGCTTCTGGTTCGGGGCCGACAAGGCCGGGCGGGACCTGTTCATCCGCGTTATGTACGGGGCCCGGACGTCGCTGATCGTGGCGTTCGTCGCCACGGGCATGTCGCTCGTGATCGGCGTGGTCGTCGGTCTGCTGGCCGGCTACTTCAAGGGGAAGGTGGACACGTTCCTGTCCCGAGCGACCGATGTCGTGATGTCGATGCCGATCCTCCTGCTGGCCGTGGGCCTCGTCTCGGCCTGCGGGGCCAGCAAGCAGGGTTGCTTGTTCGGGCTTCTTCGGCCCGGGCTCTTCTTGGTCAGCTTCGTGATCGGGCTCTTCAACTGGCCATACATCGCCAGGATCGTTCGGGGCCAGGTGCTGTCCCTGCGGGAGAAGGAGTTCGTCGAGGCCGCCAGGGCCGTCGGGGCGGGCGATCTGCGGATCGTGGGGCGGGAGATCCTGCC
>JBOGVH010000190.1:0-4867 GCA_050695235.1 Actinomycetota bacterium | reverse complement strand
GAGCATGGCGATCCGCCATCGAAGCACGACCGTCCTCCTCCAAGAGGTGGAACCGGCCAAGGCTATTCGAAAGCGGCGCGTTCTGGGGCAGGGGAGGATTGTTCGATAGTCTGCCGCTCGTGGAACTGCGGCACGGACTGGAGTCGCTTCCGCTCGGCTCCGGCGCGACGGTCGTGACCGTCGGGTTCTTCGACGGTGTGCACCGAGGCCATCAGGCCGTCTTCCGCCGAATCGTCGAGTTGGCCCGAGAGCGCGGACTCCGATCAGTCGTCGTCACGTTCGATCGGCATCCCCGGGAGATCCTGACGCCGGGAAGGGAGCCGAAGCTCCTGACGACGCCGGACCGCAAGGCTCGGCTCATCGGGGCGGCCGGTGTGGACGTCCTCCTCGTCCTTCGATTCGACCGAGCGTTCTCCCTCATCCCGGCGGAGGAGTTCGTCCGCCGAGCCTTGGCGGAGGGCGTTCACGCGGAGCACGTGGTCGTGGGGGCGAACTTCACGTTCGGACACGAGGCCCGGGGGACGGTGGAGACCCTCCGTACCCTCGGCCCGGCCCACGGGTTCACCACCGAGGAGGTCCCCATCCTCGAGCTCGATGGCCGTCTGGTCTCCTCGTCATCGATCCGGGAGGCGCTCGCGGAGGGCGACCTGGGGTGGCCGACGAGGGCGCTCGGCCGCCCACACGCCGTCGATGGGATCGTCGTCGCCGGGGCGGGTCGAGGGATGGACCTCGGGTTCCCCACGGCGAATCTGGAGACCGATCCCCGGGTGCTGTTGCCCAAGACCGGCATCTACGCGGGACGCGCGTCGATACAGGAGCGACCCTTCGTCGCGGCCATCAGCGTGGGGACCAATCCGACGTTCGGCCGGGAACCGGTCCACGTCGAGGCCTATCTGCTCGACTTCGCGGGCGAGCTCCACGGCGAGGCGCTCACCGTCGAGTTCTGGGCCAGGCTCCGCGATGAGGAGCGATTCGACTCGCCCACGGCCCTCACTCGAACCATGGCCGAGGACGTCCGCCGCACTCGCGAGCTCGTGCCGGCGCCGGAGGCACGGCCGGCATGAGGGGCCGCCACCGCCATCCAGGCCGCGATGACGGGGTCTGGTAGCCTTTTCCCTGGTCATGGCACTGACGACGGAATCCCGCTCGAAGATCATCGCCGACTATCGGCGCGCCGAGAACGACACCGGCTCGGCCGAGGTCCAGATCGCGGTGCTGTCCACGCGCATCAGCGAGCTGACCGAGCACCTGAAGACCCACAAGGAGGACCATCACTCCCGGCGCGGCCTGCTCCAGATGGTCGGGCGGCGGCGTCGGCTCCTCGACTACCTGCGCCGCAAGGACATCGAGCGGTACCGGACGCTGATCGGCCGCCTGGGACTGAGGCGATAGCCGACGAGGCGGCAGGCGAGGCCGCCCGTACCGAAGGGGGTGATGCGCACGGGCAACTGAGATCGGCGAAGGAGGGGGTCGGTTATCAGTAGCGAGTCCCCGGACCCCGGAGACTCACCACTGACAACTGGCCGAACCTCCCCGCCTCGAAATACCACCCATCGGTCCTCGCCGAGAAGCGGCGCAGGACGCACCCAAGGAGGAAGGCCAGTGGCCGTCATCAAGCGTACGAAGAGCGTGGGCTCGCAGGACATGACGTTCGAGTCCGGCAGGCTCGCGATGCAGGCGGAGGGGTCCGCCGTCGTCACCTACGGTGAGACGCAGGTCCTCGCCACCACCACCACCGCAGCACCCCGTGAGGGCATCGACTTCTTTCCCCTCACCGTGGACGTCGAGGAGCGGATGTATGCGGCGGGGAAGATCCCCGGCGGGTTCTTCCGTCGGGAGGGCCGGCCATCGGAGACCGCCATCCTCACCGCTAGGCTGATCGACCGCCCGCTCCGCCCCACGTTCAGGGATGGCTACAACGACGAGGTCCAGGTCGTGGTCACGGTGCTCTCCGCGGACCTGGCCAACCCGTACGACGTACCCGGGATCAACGGGGCGAGCCTGTCGACGATGATCGCCGGGCTCCCCTTCGACGGCCCGGTGGGCGCGGTCCGGCTGGGCCTGATCGGTGGGGAATGGCGCATCAACCCGACGTACCAGGATCTGGACATGGCCACGTTTGACGTGGTCGTGGCCGGTCGGCGCAACGAGTCCGCCGGCATCGACCTGCTGATGATCGAAGGGGAAGCCCCGGACAACACTTGGAGCCTGCTCGCCGGAGGCGGCGCCGCGGTGGCCCCGACCGAGGAGAGCGTGGGCGAGGGGCTGGAGGCCGCCAAACGCGCGATCGGCGAGATGATCGACTTCCAGCTCGAGTTCCTCTCCGAGATCAAGGCCACACCGAAGGCATTCGAGCCCAAGGTCCTGTTCTCCGAGGAGACCTACCGGACGGTGGCGGAGTTCGCCGAGAGCCGGATCGAGGCCGCGCTGGTCCCCGAGAAGCGATCTCGCGACGCGGCGATCGACCAGATCAAGGAGGAGCTCAAGGCCCACCTCCTGGCGACCTGGGGCGAGGAAGGGTACGCCGTCCAGGCCGCCCAGATCTCGCCGGCGTTCAAGGAGCTCCAGAAGCGGGTCATGCGCAAGCGGATCCTGGAGGACGGCGTTCGCCTCGACGGCCGCAAGGCCGACGAGATCCGGCCCCTGTCCTCCGAGGTCGGCCTGGTGCCCCGGGCCCACGGGTCCTCGCTGTTCCAGCGGGGAGAGACCCAGGTCCTGAACGTGACCACGCTCGGGATGCTGCGGATGACCCAGATGATCGACACGCTCGACCCCGAGGAGTCCAAGCGGTACATCCACCACTACAACTTCCCCCCGTTCTCCACCGGGGAGGTCGGGCGGATCGGCTCGCCCCGGCGGCGGGAGATCGGCCACGGCGCGCTCGCCGAGCGTGCGCTCGTGCCGGTCGTGCCTCCCGAGGAGGAGTTCCCTTACGCGATCCGGCTGGTGTCCGATGTCGTCTCGTCGAACGGCTCGACGTCCATGGCCAGCGTGTGCGCCTCGACGCTCTCGTTGATGGACGCGGGCGTGCCGATCAAGGCGCCGGTGGCCGGCATCGCGATGGGCTTGATCGCCGAGTTCGACCGGTACGTCACACTCACCGACATCCTGGGGGCGGAGGACGCGCTGGGCGACATGGACTTCAAGGTTGCGGGGACCAAGGACCTGGTCACCGCGATCCAGCTCGACATGAAGGTCACCGGCCTGCCCGCCGAGGCCCTGACCCAGGCCCTCAAGCAGGCCCGCGAGGCCCGCCTGTTCATCCTGGACACGATGCTCCGCACGATCTCCGAGCCCCGGAGCGAGGTGAACGCCAAGGCACCGCGGATCCTCACCATCCAGATCCCGGTCGACAAGATCGGCGAGGTCATCGGGCCAAAGGGTAAGCGGATCAACGAGATCATCGCGGTGACCGGAGCCGATATCGACATCCAGGATGACGGCACCGTGTTCATCGGCTCCCGGGAAGGAGCCGGGGCGGACCAGGCGGCGAAGATGATCGACGAGATCGTCAACCCCAGGCCGCTCTCGGTCGGGGAGCGGTTCACCGGCAAGGTGGTGAAGACGACGACCTTCGGCGCCTTCGTCAACCTCGTCCCCGGCAGAGACGGGCTGGTGCACATATCCAAGCTGGGAAAAGGCAAGCGCCTGTCCTCGGTCGAGGAAGCGGTCAAGGAGGGCGACACCCTCGAGGTCGAGATCCAGGAGATCGACCAGATGGGCAAGGTCAGCCTGAAGCCGGTCGGCGAGGAGTGGGCGATCCCCGAGGGGATGGAAGTGGAAGAGCAGCCCCGCCGTGAGCGGCGGGACGGTGACTCGAGGGGCGGCCGCGGTCGCGACCGCGACAGGCGGCCCAGGGATCGCGAGCGCCCGGACCGGCCCTCGCACTAGGCTCTCGCCCATGCCCATCCGCCGGACCGAATTCGAGTCGGGCCTGCGAGTCGTGACAGAACGCATGCCCGGCGTCCGGTCGGTGGCCCTGGGGTTCTGGGTGCTGGCGGGATCGCGGGACGAGCCGCCCCCCATCAGCGGCTCGTCCCATTTCCTCGAGCATCTGCTGTTCAAGGGGACGAAGGCCCGAACGGCGCGCGACATCGCTGAGGCCTTCGACGCGGTGGGCGGGGACGTGAACGCGTTCACCGCCAAGGAGTACACGTGCTTCTATTCCCGGGTCCGGGACCGCGACCTGCCCATGGCCGCCGACCACCTCTCCGACATGCTCCAGAACTCGGTGATCCGCTCGTCGGACTTCGAGGCCGAGCGCCAGGTGATCCTGGAAGAGATCCACATGCACGAGGACACGCCCGACGACCTCATCCACGACCTGCTGAACCAGACCTTGTGGCCCGATCACCCGCTCGGCCGGCCCATCCTGGGGACCGTTGAGAGCATCACCGCGGCTACCCGCGACCAGGTGCGGCGGTTCTACAAGCGCCACTACGTCCCGGGGAGCCTGGTGGTCGTGGCCGCGGGGAACGTGCAGCACGATTCGCTTCTCGAGCTGCTCGGCGCCGGCATGCCGACCGGCCCCATCCGCTCGGAGGGCCCGAGCTCCTGGAACCGGCGTCTGGCCGGCAACCCTCCCGCCCCCTCCGGGCAGACCCTGGTGAAACGGCGGAAGACCGAGCAGGCCCACATCTGCCTGGGGACGAACGGGCTGGCCCGCAACGACCCGGAGCGCTTCGCCTTCGGCATCGTGAACGCGGCGATCGGGGGAGGGATGTCCTCGCGGCTGTTCCAGGAGATCCGGGAGAAGCGGGGCCTGGCGTACTCGGTGTACAGCTACCACTCGCAGTATGCGGAGGCCGGCCTGTTCGCCGCGTACGCCGGAACGACCCCCGCCCGGGCCAAGGAGGTGCTCGACCTC
>JBOGVH010000189.1:0-4577 GCA_050695235.1 Actinomycetota bacterium | reverse complement strand
ACTACCAGACCAAGAAGGGCCACGTCGAGCGGTTCCTGAAGCAGGGCCACAAGGTCAAGGTCACCATCATGTTCCGGGGCCGCGAGATGGCCCACACGGACCTGGGCCGTCGGATCCTGGACCGGCTCGTGAACGACCTCGAAGGGCTGGCCGTGGTCGAGGCGGTGCCCAAGCAGGATGGCCGGAACATGGTGATGGTGATCGCGCCGACCAAGAAGCAGGTCGCGGCGGCCCGGGCGGAGCAGCCCCGGCCGAGGGAAGCGAAGCCCGAGCCGGTGAAGGCAGAGCCGGCCGCGTCCACGACGGAACAGGGATAGGACATGCCGAAGATGAAGACGCACCGGGGTGCGGCCAAGCGGTTCCGGATCACCCGGACGGGAAAGGTCCTTCACCGCAAGGCAACCGGCAACCACATGCTGACGAAGAAGACGGGGAGCCGGCGTCGGCGGGTGGAGGGCATGTCCGAGGTCGAGGCGGAGCGTCGGACCATCCGCCGTCTGCTGGGAGCCTGAGTCCATGGCAAGGGTGAAGCGTGCCGTCCATGCCAGGAAGAAACGCCGTGAGATCCTGGGGCAGGCGAAGGGCTACTACGGCGCGCGTCACCGCCGGATGCGCATGGCCAAGGAACAGCTCCTGCATTCGGGGGTCTACGCCTACCGCGACCGCCGTGACCGCAAGGGCCAGTTCCGCCGGCTGTGGATCACCCGGATCGGTGCCGGAGCGCGCCAGAACGGCCTGTCTTACTCGCAGCTCATGAACGGCCTGTCCCGGGCAGGCGTCGAGCTCGACCGCAAGGTCCTTGCGGACCTGGCCGTGAACGACCCCACGGCGTTCGCCGCCCTCGTCGAGGCGGCCCGGCAGTCGCTCGGGCGTGAGCCCGCCGGCACGAGCGGATAGCCGGCCCGACCCTAGAATCCCCCGACGGAACCGGCCGAGGTCCGACCAGGGGGACCATGATCACGTCGCTCAAGAACCCGAGGGTCGCCGCGGCCATCAGGCTCAAGAAGGGCGCGTTCCGCGATGCGGACCGGCGGTTCCTGGTCGAAGGGCCCCAGGGCGTCCGCGAGGCCCTCGCCTCGGGTGCCGTCGTGGATGTCCTGTTCCATCGCGGCTCCCCGGACGACCTGGTCGAGGCGGCCCGGATGGCCGGGATCGACACCATCCATGTGAGTGAGGAGGTCATGTCCAAGCTGACCTCCACGATCACGCCGCAGGGAGTCGTGGCCGTCGTTCGGTTCGTCGACGTCGGACTGGAGGGGCTTCCAGCGGAGCCGGCGTGCGTCGTCGTGCTTCATTCGGTCCGCGACCCCGGGAACGCCGGAACCGTGATGCGATCCGCCGACGCCGCGGGAGCAGACGCGGTGGTGTTCTCCGCGACGTCGGTGGACGTCTACAACCCCAAGACGGTGCGGGCGTCCGCCGGCTCGCTGTTCCACTTGCCGGTGGCGCGGGCCCCGGACACGCCCCAGGCCCTCGAGGTCCTTCGATCCCGGGGCTGCCGGATCTACGCGATGGACGCCCGGGGTGCCGAGGACCTGTACGAGCTCGACCTCACCCGTCCCACCACGTTCCTCCTGGGAAACGAGGCTTGGGGACTGCCGCCGGAGGTCGCGTCCCTGGCCGACGCCACCGTTCGTGTTCCCATCCGGGGGCGGGCCGAGTCCCTGAATCTCGCTGCCGCCGCCACCGTGTCGATGTTCGAGTGGGCTCGCCAGCTCCGGGAGGGACGGCGCGTCGTGCTGGAGTCGGTCATCGCCTCGGCGGCGCACGACATCCGCTCGCCGCTCACCGCCATGAAGGGGTTCGGGTACGCGCTGGCGACCCGATGGGACCACATGGCGGAGGAGCAACGGACGCTGATGCTCCAGGGCATCGTCTACGACACGGATCGGTTGAACATGATCGTCCGCCAGCTGGTCGACGCGGCCCGGGTCGTGGTGGGGGCGCTGGAGCTGTTCCCCGAGCGCGTGGACGTCCGCTCGCTTGTGGAGAAGGTGGCCCAATCCGCGGCGCGTGATCCCGATCGCCCGGCGGTCGTGTGGGAGGGCCAGGACCGACCCGTCGCCTTCCTCGACCCCGACCGGTTGCAGCTGGTCCTGGAGGCATTCGTCGAGGCGGAGGTGTGGTGGGCGGGGGACGGTCCCATCCGCGTCACGGCTCGCACCATCGATGGACGACTCCAGCTGGAGGCCTTCCGTGCGGGGACCGAGCTCACCAAGGAGGCCGCGGTGGCGCTCTTCCAACCCCGAGCCCCGGGCACGGGGGCCGGCAGCAAGATCGGGCTGTTCGTGGCCCACGGGGTCGCCGAGGCCCAGGGCGGCACGGTGGACGTGGAGGTCGCCGACGGAGGGCTGCGGTTCCGACTCGATGTGCCGTTAGGGAACGGCGAACGAACGGTCTGAGCACGGGCCCTTGCTAGACTCAGGCACCCATGGACCCCCAGGACGCTCGGCGCATCCTCGAGGAGGAACGCCGGCGGGGCCTGTCGATGATCGCGAGAGCCGATTCATCCGAGTCGCTCGAAGCCGCCAAGGTGACGGTCCTGGGGCGAAAGTCACCGTTCAGTCAGGTCCAACGTTCGCTGGGCTCGTTCGGCCCGGAGGACCGCAAAAGTCTTGGGATGGCGGCGAACGAGCTGCGCGACGCCCTGCAGGCGGCGCTCGACGAACGCAGACGCGTCCTGGCCGGAGCGGAGGAGGCTCGCCTGCTCGAGGGCGAGCGGATCGACGTGACGCTCCCCGGCCGCAGGCTGCGGACGGGCTCGCTGCATCCCCTCACGATCGTCGAGGACGAGATGGTCGGCATCTTCACCCGCATGGGCTACCGCGTGGAGGAAGGCCCGGAGATCGAGGACGAATGGCACAACTTCGAGGCCCTCAACATCCCGCCCGACCACCCGGCTCGGACCCTGAAGGACTCGTTGTACGTCGACATCCCCGGGTTGCTCCTTCGTACCGAGACCTCGGCCGTACAGATCCGGACGATGGAGTCACAGGACCCCCCAGTGTACATCGTCGCGCCCGGGCGTACCTATCGGCGCGAAGCCGTGAACGCCACCCATCTCTCTGTGTTCCACCAGGTCGAGGGTTTGGCCGTGGACGAGGGGATCTCGTTCGCCGACCTCAAAGGGACGCTGGAAACCTTCGCCCGGGCGCTGTTCGGCTCGGACCGCAGGATCCGGATGAATCCTGACTATTTCCCGTTCGTCGAGCCCGGATGCCAGGTGGCCGTGTCGTGCTTCAAGTGCGACGGGGCCGGGTGCGCGGTGTGCGGCAACGGATGGATCGAGCTGCTGGGAGCCGGCATGGTGCATCCCACGGTCTTGGAGAACTGCCGGATCGACCCCGAGCGATACACGGGGTTCGCGTTCGGCATCGGGATCGAACGGGTGGCCATGGTTCGCTACGGCGTCTCCGACATGCGGTTGTTCGTGGAAGGCGACGTTCGGTTCCTCCAGCAGTTCCAGGGAGCCGGGGCATGAGGTCGGTCGGGATCGGGCGGGCGATGAACCGGTGAAGGTCGTCGTCTCGTGGTTGAAGGAGTACTGCCCCGCGGACCTGTCTCCCGAGGAGCTGGGCGAGCTGCTCACGTCCAAGGGAGCCGAGGTGGAAGAGATCGAGCGGCCGTGGGATCGGCTGAGCGGAGTGCTGGTGGCCCGGGTCCTGGAGGTGCGGGACCACCCGAACTCCGACACCCTGTGCCTGGCCCGGGTGTCGACCGGCGACGCGGAACGCGAGGTCGTCGTGGGCGTCCGCAACATGAAGCCGGACGACCTCGTGCCCCTCGCCGGACCGGGGGCCACCGTGCCCGCACTGCCCGAGCCCCTGTCGGCCCGGAAGATCCGCGGCGTCGTCTCCGACGGGATGCTCTGCTCCCCGTGGGAGCTGGGGATCACCACCGAGCACACCGGGATCCTGGTCATCCCCGACGAGCTGGAGCCGGGGACGGACTTCAAGCAGGCGTACGGCCTGGACGACTCGGTGCTCGACATCGAGGTCACGCCGAACCGACCGGACTTCCTGTCGGTCATCGGGATCGCCCGGGAGGTGGCGGCGGCGACGGGCGTGCCGCTTCGGACGCCCGACGTCGCGCTCGAGGAGGACGACGAGAAGGCCGACGAGGTGGCCACGGTAGAGATCCTCGATCTCGACCGGTGCCCGCGGTACCTGGCGCGCGTCGTTCGGGGGATCGCCCACTCGCCGTCACCGATCCGGGTGCAGGCCCGGCTCATCGCGTCCGGGGTGCGCCCCCTCTCGGCGGCGGTGGACGCCACCAACTACGCGATGCTCGAGATCGGACAGCCGCTCCATCCGTTCGACCTGATCCGGCTGAAGGGGCCGGGCATCGTCGTCCGCCGGGCGAACGACGGGGAGCGGCTGGTGACACTCGACGGGGTAGAGCGGGCCTTCACCTCCGACGATCTGCTGATCTGCGACACGGAGCGCCCGGTCGCGGTGGCCGGCGTGATGGGCGCGGCGGTGGCCGAGATGTCCGATTCCACGGCCGACGTCCTGCTGGAGAGCGCGTGGTTCGAACGCGGCGGCATCCAGCGGACCCGCCGGCGCATCGGCCTGTCC
>JBOGVH010000188.1:0-3115 GCA_050695235.1 Actinomycetota bacterium | reverse complement strand
GGTGGCGAAGGGTGTGGTCGACGAAGTGAGCGGGGCGCTCGAGGCCGCGCTGGCGGCGTTCCACCGGGATCACCCCCTCGACGAGGGCATCGAGCTGGCGCGGGCCCGGGCCCTGGTGGTTCGAAGCCTCGAGGAGACGGGGGCGCCCGGGAACGGTTCCCTGGCCGACGCCCTCCTGAGCGCCCTCCCCGAGTCCGGACGCGTCGTCCGGGAAGGCTCGACCGTTCGCCTCGCCTCCCACGCGCCGTCCCTGGCGGGACGCGAGGAGGAAGCCGGCCGGCTGGTCCAAGCCGTCGCCGACGCGGAGCCGACGCCTCCGACAGTTCAGGAGCTTGCCTCTGCCGGGTTCGCCCTCGAGGTGATCGACGCGGCCGTCAGGGCCGGGATGCTCGTCCGGCTCTCTCGCGACCTCGTGATGACCCCCGGGCTCGTGGCTCGGGCTGAGGCCCTGGTCCGAGGTTCGGGGAAAGACGGCGTGACCGTGAGCGCGTTCCGAGAAGCCATGGGGACCTCGCGCAAGTACGCGTTGCCCCTCCTGGAACACCTCGATCAGGCGAAGGTCACGGTTCGGCGCGGGGACCTCCGGTTCCCCCGGGACCCCGCTCCCTCCGCCTAGTCCACCTTCGCCAGGACGGCCACCTCGACGGGGGCTCCGAGCGGGAGCTCGGCCACTCCGACGGCGGCCCTGGCGTGCTTGCCTGTCTCGCCGAACACCTGGACCAGCAGGTCGCTCGCTCCGTTTGCCACTTTCGGCTGGTCGGTGAATTCCGGCGCCGATGCCACGAACACCATGACCTGGATGATCCCGCGCACCCGGTCGAGCGAACCCAGGGCCTCCTTCAACGCGGACAGTGCCTGGAGGGCGCATTGCCGGGCCGCCTCCTGCCCCTGCTCCAAGGTGACCCGGTCACCCAGGTGGCCGGGGTGCAGGATCTCTCCGTCCACCATGGGGATCTGCGCGGACACGTAAGCCAGCTCCCCGATCATCCGCACGGGGATGTACGAGGCCACGGGCGTCTGGGCCGGCGGCAGCTGTAGCCCCTGGGTGGCGAGCAGGTCCTCGATGCCCATCGTCGAGATTGTGACAGAGACCCGTCCGGAGAGGCGCAGAGGGTGATCGATGTCGAGCGGATCAGCCGGCCCGAAGGGCACGTTCCCGGAGGAGCTGCCGTCGCTCCAGCTCGTTCAGCCCACCCCAGATGCCGTGGCTCTCGCGGATCTGGAGGGCGTACTCGAGGCACTCCTCACGGACGGGGCACCGGGCACACAGGGCCTTTGCCTTGGCCTCCCGCCCTTCCTTCTGATAGCGCTTCTCGAAGTAGTTGGGGGCGAAGAACAGCGAGGAATCCTCGCCGCGACAGGCGGCGTCGAACTGCCAGCCCCACATCCAATCGACAGCCATGGCGTCGGTCGAGACGGCCCATCCCTCCTTCGAGGACCCCTCACTAACAGTCTTCGTATCTGGACGCTCGGGGGATTCCCCCCGTTTGACCCGGGGTCCAGGAGGCACGGAAAACGCACGATTCGGCGGCCTCCGCTGGAAGGGAGTCAGGCCGAGGCCCGAGTCAGCCTTGGCCCAGGTCAGGCAACGTCCGAGGGTGGGTTCTCGCCCGCTCCGGGGTCGGGTTCGACCCGAAGGACCAGACCGTCCACCCCCCGGACCCGGACCCGGGTCCCCGGAGGGATCGGCCCGTCGTTGCTCCGCCCGCGCCACAGGGTGCCCTTGACGTAGACGGGCCCCTCCGGCTTCAGCTCGCCCCTCGTCTCCCCGAGCAGTCCCACCAACCCTCGCTGGGTCGAGGCGATCCGCTCCCGGGACCGCTGGGCCACCGTGAGGGCGAAACCGTAGTAGAGAACACTCCCCACGGTCAGGAGGCCAATCAGCCACGGCGAGATCCCGATGGCGGGGGCAATGCCCCGGAACGACAGGAACGACCCGACCAGGAACGCCACCACGCCCGCCGCGGTCAGGACACCGAGCCGACGGAGCAGGACATCTGCGCAGAGCAGGACCACCCCCGCCACCAAGAGCCCGATGCCCGGCAATGAGACCGGCACGACGGTCAGCCCGTAAAGGGCCAGCGCCAACATCCCCAGCCCGACGAACCCGGCGAAGCCGAAGCCCGCCTGGGTGAGCTCGAACGCCAGCGCGGCCAGCCCCAGCACCAGGAGGAGGTAGATGGCGGCCGGCGAGGCCACCGCGTGCAGGACCCGGTCGACGGGACCGAGCTCGGTGAAGTGAACCTCGACCGGCAGCTGCGCGGGGCTCTGAGCGATCTTCGTGTGGAGGGTCACCGGGCCGCCGGCCGTCTGGACGATCGATCCATCGATCGTCGAGAGCAGGTCCGGCAGCGAGGTGGCGACCTCTTGGGCGACGTGACCGTCGAGGGCTTCCTGCGCGGGAACGACCGACGAGGGAAACGTGGGCATGGGCCTTCCGCGGGTCTCCGCCCAGCCCGAAGCCATCCGTTCTAGGGCCGCGTCGTTCGGGAGCGTCGCGTTCGTCGCATCGACCAGATCGATCGGCTGGAGCGGGCCCACCCCCACCCCCGGGGCGACGGCCGCAAGGCTGGAGGCGTACATGAACAGGAGCGCGGCCCCCTGCGCCTTGGCCGGTGCGGGCCCGACCCACACGATCACGGGAACCCTCGATCGGAACAACCGCTCGGCCAGGTCGACGGCCGGCTGATCGAGCGTCCCCGCCGAATCGAGCTGGATCACGACCGTCGCTCCGGTGCGTTCGCCCTCGGCCAGCGAGTCGGTGAGGTAGCCGGCGACCGTTCGGTCGATCGAACCATCGACCTTCACAACGAGGACCTTCGACATGGTCGGGGCCTGTGCCGACGCCGTTCCTACCCAGAGCAGGGCGAGGAGGCAGACGGCGAGCGCGATCGGGAGTGCGGGGCGGCGCATGGTTGGGCTCCATCGTATCGGCGGCGGGGTATCCTGGGCCGACGCTCATGGAGGTTCCGCCGAAAAGACGACCGCGGACCGCCCTCGCCGTCACCCTGGCGCTCGTGATCGCACTCGCGGCCAGCGTCGTGGCGGTGATGCTCTTCGTGTTGATCGATCCCCTGGAGGAGGGGACGGCGGCGCTGAACGACCGGCTCGAGGC
>JBOGVH010000187.1:0-3138 GCA_050695235.1 Actinomycetota bacterium | reverse complement strand
GGTCTCCTGCATCCCCGTGGCGTACGCCCTGTCCCGGATGAGGTGGCGGGGACGGCAGGTCGCGTTCGTGCTCGTCCTGTCGACGTTGATGCTGTCTGTCCAGGTGACGATCGTGCCCCTGTACATCATCTGGGTGCGGCTCGGCCAGATCGGGCACCTCACCCCGCTCATCCTGCCGAGCTTCCTGGGCGACGCGTTCTCGATCTTCCTGCTTCGGCAGTTCTTCCTGACGATCCCGGAGGAGCTCTCCGACGCCGCGAGGGTGGACGGCGCCAACGAGTTCCAGATCATGACCCGGGTCATCGTGCCGCTCGCCAAGCCCGCGATCGCCGCCGTGGCGCTGTTCAACTTCCTCTACAACTGGAATGATCTGTTCGCGCCCCTGCTCTTCGTCGGGACCAACCAGAAGCTGTGGACGCTCACGATCGCGCTGTCGGAGTTCACACAGCGGCACGGCACCGAATGGAACCTCACGATGGCGGCGGCCATCCTGTTCATGCTCCCGGTTATCGTGCTCTTCTTCCTGGCCCAACGCGTGTTCGTCGAGGGAGTGACGCTCACGGGCGTGAAGGGCTAGCGTCTCGCCGGGCGATCAATCCACACGACGGAGAGGTGCATGACGAGGGTCGCGCTGTTCGGCTCAGGCTGGGTCGCGGATTTCCACGCTCGCGGGGTTCTGACGCATCCGGCCGGCGAGCTCGTCGCCGTGGCCAACTGGCGCCCGGACTCGGCCGAGAAGCTGGCCGAGCGGCACGGCATCCCCCGAGTCACCACCGACTGGGAGGCCCTGGCCGCCGATCCGGAGGTGGATGCGGCCATCGTGGCCACGCCGAACGCGCTCCACGCGCCCCAGGCCATCGCGTTGCTCCGGAACGGGAAGCACGTGATGGTCGAGAAGCCCATGGCCACCACGGTCGCGGAATGTGACGGCATGATTGCGGCCTCCGAGGTGTCTGGCGCCTCCTTGATGGTGGCCCACTGCTGGCGGTTCCGCGACGAGGTGGTCGCGCTACGGGACCGGATCAGGGCCGGAGAGCTCGGCGAGGTGGTGAAGACCCGTGGGTATGGGGTGCACGCGAAGTGGGGACCGTCGGGCTGGTTCACCCAGCGGGATCTGGCGGGCGGCGGGGCCCTCCTGGACATGGGCGTACACGCCATCGACACCTCCCGGTTCCTGCTGGGCGAGCCGATCCCGGAGCGCGTCTGCGCCACGCTCGGAACCCGCTATGGGACCTACGACGTAGACGACGACGGCATCCTGTTGATCTCCTGGTCCAACGGCACGAATTCGATCGTCGAGTCGGGATGGTGGCATCCGCACCTCGGTGGCGTGGAGGCCGACACGGAGGTGTACGGCACGACGGGATATGCCCGGATCTGGCCCGAGCCTCCGTCCGAGGATGACGAGCACGTCACGCAGCCCATGTTCACGACTCAGGTGAAGGAGTTCCTCGACGCCATCACCGAAGACCGGAAGCCACGGCCTTCGGGACAGGACGGTCGCGTGGTCATGCAGGTCGTGGAGATGGCCTACGCATCGACCGAGCAGGGCCCTGAAAGGTTGCGGCTCAGACGCACTTGACCGTTGTCGTCCTTGCGTCGGTGAAGTCGCTCGGCTGACCGGCGGCGGTGGCCCACTCCCAGGAGTAGCCCGCCCGTCGCAGCGTGATTCGAAGGATCCCGAACGCGTCATCCTGGGCGACCGCCAGGTTGACTGGCCTCTGTCCGGTGAGCAATGCGTACTTGCTGGCCCCGCCCGTTCCCACCACGAACTCGCGGATCCCGTGCTGGATGTCCAGCTTGCCTCCGGGCGCCTGGGGCTTCCACCGCTGGTAGTTGTGGGAGTGGCCGTTCAGGACGACGTCGGCATGGGCCCGGTACAGGAGGCGCCACAGCGGCCTCATGGCCGGAGACGCGCCACTGCCGCTGGAGAACGAGAACAGCGGATGGTGCCAATACGCGAGGGTACAGGTGTAGGCGGTGGCCGGATGCGCCGCGAGGTCTTGCTTCAGCCACTCGCGCATCCTGTTCCCGGGTCCGGGGTTGACCGGATCCGATGGAGCGCCGCAGCCGCCACTCGCGAAGCACAGCTCGGAGGAGAGCGCGATGAAGTGCCAGCACACCCCCTGCCCGGGTGTGCATCCCCGCGGCACGTCGAAGCTGTAGTAGCCGAGCCCGTCGGGTCCCTTCACCCGGTCCCCGAAGTACCGGAAGTAGCCACGCGGAGTGGAGCTCGGATCCAGGGCGTACTCGTGGTTCCCGGGAACGGGATTCGTGTTCGTCACGTACCGGCCCCACGTTGGATCGTAATACGTCGTGTATCCGGTGTAGGAGCCGGTCGGATACTGGTTGTCGCCGAGGGCAAGGATCAGGGTGAGCCCGGTGAGCAGGTCGGCGGTGTCGTCGTACTGGCAGTTGTCTGGCTTGGTCTCCGGATACGGGTCGGCGAAGCAGGCGATGTCGCCGGCGGCCCCGATCACGTAGGACGTGCCGGCGGACGCTCGGGAGTGGCCGGCCCCGCCGATCGGCTCGGCCGGCGCCGGCGACGCGGACGAGCCGAGCAGGACGATCCCGAGCATGAACGCGAGCTTCTTCATCTGGGCTCCGCCGGTCGTGGACCCATCGAGGATACGCGACCTCCGGCCCGAAGCGGACCGGAGGTCGTGTCCCTCATCTCAACGGAAGCTGAACGAGAATCCCGGTGGACGAGGGTGGCACAACTGCACGAGGCGGTCACGCAGTGCGCGGCGCTCGTCGCCGTACGCGGGGTCGTTCGCTCTGTTCGTCAGCTGGTTGGGATCGCGGGCCAGGTCGTACAGCTCCTCCTCGCCCGTCGTGTAATCGACGTATACGTACCGGCTCGAGTGCACGCCGCAGTACGTCGGCACCCCTCCGGGATCCATCTTCAGATGCTCGATCAAGAAATCGGATCTCCAGGAAGCGGTGGGCGACGCGATCAACGGCAGCAGGCTCCGACCCTCCATGTCAGGGGCAGCGATACCGGCCAGCTGGGCGAAGGTGGGGGCCAGGTCGACGTTCAGCACGAGGTGTCCATCTCCACGAGCGGTCCCGATGAGGGAGTCCGCGCGCACGACGAACGGCACCCGGATGCTCTCCTCGTACGGGACGACCTTCTTG
>JBOGVH010000186.1:0-2658 GCA_050695235.1 Actinomycetota bacterium | reverse complement strand
GTCGCACCCTCGGGGGGTGGCGTCGCCGCTCCGGTTGGCGCTCGTGACGGCAAGCGGACCGGTGATCGCCAGCACCGCGAGCGCGAGCGGATGATGCGGCACCCGCAGTCCGATGGTTCGCGCATCTGTGCCCAGGTCCCATCGACGGCTTGCCTCGGTCCGGGGAAGGACCAGGGTCAACGGTCCGGGCCAGAACCTCGCGGCGAGCGCGGCGGCCCGATCGTCGAACGCCGCGATCTCGTGAGCCGCGGCGGAGGAGGGCACGAGCACGGCGATCGCCAGATCACGCGGGCGGCCCTTGGCGTCGAACAGCGCCCCGGTTGCCGCCGGATCGTCGGCCCTGGTCCCGATCCCGTACACCGTGTCCGTGGGGATGACGATGAGCCGCCCGTTCAGCGCGGCGGCGGCGGCGTCACCGATGGGGTCGCTCACCGCATATCCCCCCGACGCCGGCATCGGTCACGGCCGGCGTCCCACGACGATCCGATCGCGGCCGGTCAGGTCGGGCACGATCCGCACGTCCTCGTAGGAACGCTCCATGACCTTCGCCACCTCGGCACCCTGTGCTGCTCCGATCTCGACGGCCAGCGCCCCTTCCGGGCGCAGCCATCCGCGGGCCTCGGCGGCCAGCCGCTCGTGGAGACGGGTCCCGCCGACGAGCGCGAGGCGAGGATCCGCCCGGACCTCGGCCGGCAGGTCCTCGTATTCGACGGCGGTCACGTACGGCGGATTGCTCAGCACGAGGTCCACATCTCCGCGGAGTTCGAGGGGCAGCGGTTCGAGCAGATCGCCCCGGAGCACCGTGATGCCCAGGCCGAGGCGCGCCCCGTTCTCCCGCGCGAGCTCGACGGCCTCGGGCGACAGGTCGGTGGCGAAGACGCTGGACCCCGGCCTCTCATCCGCGATGGCCAGGGCCACGGCTCCCGTTCCCGTCCCCAAGTCCACGACCACCGACCCCTGTCGTGCGCCAAGGCACCCCAGGGCCACGTCGACGAGCACCTCCGTCTCGGGCCGGGGGATGAACACGCCGGGGCGCACCCTCACCGTGATCCTCCGGAACGCCTGCTCGCCGGTGAGGTGTTGCAGCGGGATCCCGGCGCACCGCTGGCAGAGTGCCCGGCCGAACGTCCGGGCCTCACTCATCGACAAGCCCTCGGTCCGCGCGTACAGACCGGCCCGGTCGGTCGAGAGGACCGTCATCATCAGCGCCTCGGCGGACTCCCGGGCGCTGTCGACGCCATGACGCTCCAGGTAGGCCGTGGCCCGGGTCAGGACCTCGGACGGTCGCATCGGATCACCGCCGCCCGTCGCCGCCGAGCTGTTCCGCTCGTTCTGCCGCCAGGAGCGCGTCGACGAACTCGTCGAGGTCCCCCTCCAGGACGTCGTGGAGCCGGTGGGTGGTGAGCTTGATCCGATGGTCGGTCACCCTGTTCTCGGCGAAGTTGTACGTGCGGATCTTCTCGGCCCGTTCCCCCGTCCCCACCTGGGCCCGCCGTGCCGCGGCCTCCTTCTGCTGGGCCTCCTCCTGGGCCCGGCGGAGGAGCCGGGCCCGCAGGTATCGCATGGCCTTCTCCCGGTTCTGGAGCTGGGACCGCTCTTCCTGGGTGGCGACGACGATGCCGGTCGGGAGGTGGGTGATCCGAACTGCGGAGTCCGTCGTGTTCACGGACTGCCCGCCGGGGCCGGAGGAGCGGTACACGTCGATCTTCAGGTCCTCGGGCCGGATCTGGAGGTCGACCTCCTCGGCCTCGGGGAGCACTGCCACCGTCGCCGTGGAGGTGTGTTTGCGGCCGCTGGACTCGGTCACTGGGACGCGCTGGACCCGGTGCACGCCGGATTCGTGCTTCAGCCGTGAGTAGGCGCCCTTCCCCTTGACCTCCAGGACGACCTCCCTGAACCCGCCGAGGTCCGAGGGCGAGGCCGACAGGACCCCGGTCCTCCATCCGTGCCGCTCGGCGAAGTGGCGGTACATCTCGAACAACTCACCGGCCCACAGGGCCGCCTCCTCCCCGCCCGCACCGGCCCTGATCTCCACGATCACGTCCCGCTCGTCGTTCGGGTCCTTGGGGACGAGCAGCTCCTCCAGCCGGGCCTGGAGGGACGCCGCCCGGCCCTCGGCGGCCTCGGCCTCCTGCCGAAGGTACGCGGCCATCTCCGGATCATGCTCCGAAGCGGCCATGGCCCCGGCCTCTTCGGCCTGGCGCCGGGCGTCCTTGTATTCGCGGTACGGGCCGACGATCTCCCCGAGCTCGGCGAGGTCCTTTCCCAGCCGGCGCAGGCGGTCGCGATCGGCGGCCACGTCGGGCGAGGCCATCTCCGCGGAGAGCTGGTCGTAGCGCTGCTCGAGGTCCGAGATGCGTGATTCGAGATCCATGGACCTCGATTATCCGAAACGGGAGGGGGCGGGCGGGCGCCCGCCCCCTCACTCAGTCGTCCTCGTCGTCCCAGCCGAGATCGAGGGGGGGGATCTCGGGGAACGTGAGGTCAACCGTCTCGGAGGACGTGAAGAGCTGCTCGGCCTGGGGCTCCGGAGGCGGGCCCTGGGTACCGGGCCCCTTCATCGTCGGCTGGGCCCAGCCTGCCCACGTGTCGGCGATGGGCGCGGGCCGGCCCGGCTCGGCATCCGGGATCTCCTGGACGTCGTCGCCTGGGTCACGG
>JBOGVH010000185.1:0-6379 GCA_050695235.1 Actinomycetota bacterium | reverse complement strand
TCGGGTGGTCGTCGGCGTGGGAAAAGCGGCTGCCCGACCGCGGACCGGGCGGCGGACGCGGGCGACGTTCGCCGCCATCATCGCGGCGGCGATCGCCGTGGCGAGTCTGGGGTGGGGAGCGGTGATGGCCGGGCGCGCTCAGCGGTTCGCCGAGCGGGCGGCGCAAGCCGAACAAGACCGGTTGCAGGCGCTCGATCAGTTCCAGCAGTTCGTCGACACGCTGCCCTTCCAGCCCAGGGCCGACGAGACGCACCTCGGCCAGCTGGCTCCCACGCTCGCCATCCGACGGGGCGGGGGAGCGGTCCTGCAGCTCGTCTCGCCGACCAGGCTGGACTTCGTGATGGTCATCGTGAGCGGGCTTCCCAGGGACCCGTCGCTCGCCCCGTACCGCGTCACGTTGAAGGACGCCGAAGGCCGGGTGCTTCGGGGAGGGACGATCGCGGAGCTGGACGCCGACGGGGGTGGGCAGGCCTTCCGCGAATTCAGGAACACCGACCTCACCGGGTTCACCACCGTGCTGGTTCGTGACGCGTCCGGGCGCCTCGTGCTGAAGGGGACCGTGGACCAGACCGCCGGGGCCTGAGGGCCCGCTCGCCCCGGCCTCGATCTCCACCGGTCAATCCGACGACAAGGCCTCGGCCAGGAAGGCAAGGCTCCTCGGATAACGGTAGCCGATCGACATGTGGCCCGCGTCGAACAGCTCCAGCGTGTGCTGGACCCCGATCGCCTTCAGCTCCTCGGACACCGCCACCGCGCCCACGTCGAGGTACCACTCGTCCTTCTTCCCGCCGTCGAGCCAGATGGCCCGCATCGAGGCAAGGGCGTCGGCGCGACCCGGGACCATCCGCACGGGATCCTTCTCCAGCCATCGCTGCCACACCTCGTCGACGAGCTTCCCGGTGCGTGCGTCGAACGGGAGTCGCACCTCCCCGTCGTCGTCGGCCGAGTAGCAGGCCGCCATGCACCAGTCGTTCATCAACACCAAGTCGGTCTGCTTCGTCCCGAAGGGCCGCGACCGGACGTCGGCCCAGAACTGCTCGAACGACGCGCCGTACTCATCGCGGAGGGCGCGCACGCTCTCCCGGAACTCGGGCAGGTAGCACGCCTCGAACAGGGCGTCACCGGCATGGCTGGCGAGCGCCGAGAACAGGTCGGGACGCAGCATCGGCGTGACCATCGCACCGTACCCGCCACTGGACTTCCCCTGGATCCCGCGCTTCTCCCGCCGGGCCTCGGTCCGGTAGTGGGCATCGACGAAGGGCACGGCCTCGTCGCACAGGTAGTCGTGGTACCGCCCGGTGGCCGGCGAGTTCAGGAACTGGCTGCCGCCGAGCGAGGTCCAGCAGTCGACGAACGCCACGATCAGGGGTGGGGCCTCGCCCGAGGCGAACATCCGATCGGCGAGCTCGAGGTAGTTCGGCCGGAACGCCTCGCGGTTCCGCCACATGTCGAGCTGGCCGGTCAGGCCCTGGATGACGAACACCGTGGGGTAGCGGCGATCCGGCTCGTCGTCGTAGCCGGGCGGGAGGTAGACCCACAGCGGGCGGACGGCCGGGTCCCCGAGAGGATTGCCTCGCAGCACCTCGCTCTCGATCTCGACCTCGTCCACCCGGCCGGCGAACTCGGTTCTCCACGGCGTCGTCGCGGTCCTCATGTCTGCTTCCTCCTCGGTGGCGTTGTCCCTGCCCGAACCCGTGGCGCTGAACCCGGATATCATGCAGGCCCATGCCGGAAGTGTCCGAAGTCATCGGCATCGGCCTGGCGGGCGGCCAGGGCGTCCGGGCCCGTCCGCTGACGCTCAAGGCGCCCGGCTATCTGCGATCGAAGGCCGCCATGTCGTTCCTGGGAAGGCGGCTGATCCGATGGGTGATCGAGATCCTGTCGAGCGAGGGGATCAAGGACTACTACGTGATCGCTCACGGCAAGGAGAACCGGTACCAGATCAAGGTCCTGATCGGGTACGGGGAGGGCTTCGGCGTCGACGTGAAGTACTCGCCGGTGAAGTACGACTCCCTGTCGATGGGGAGTGCCGACTCGGCCCTTCGGATGCTCGATCACTGGGACATCACGCAGACCGCCCTGGTGTTTCCCACCGACTCCATCATCGACTTCGACCTGGAGCCCATGCTCCGGGCGCATCGGGAGACCGGCGCGGTGGCGACGATCGCCGCCATGGTGCGTGAGCCCGACGAGGTGGCGGAGAAGTACGGCGTGATGCTGGCCGATACGAACGGACGCGTGCAGGAGTTCGTGGAGAAGCCCACGCTCGCGGAGCTCCGCGAACATTTCCACGTCCCCAACGACGAGGAGTTCCGCCAGCTGCCGCTCTGCACCAACGCGGGGTTCTACCTGATCGAGTCCAAGGCCTTGCGCGAACTGGCCTCGGAACCGGAGATCGTGAAGCTACGGCACCAGCGGCTGGACTTCGGCAAGGACCTCCTGCCGTGGCTGGTGGGCAACGGCTACATCGTGCAGTCCTATCCGGCACGAAGGATCGGTGACCTCGGCAACGTCGAGGACTACATCGAAACGATGGTGGACGTCCTGAACGGGAACTTCGAGTCGGTTGACCGGCTGCTGGGGCCGCCGTTCGACGCGGAACGCCATGTGTGGATCGCTCCCGAGACGCTGGCCATGCGCGACTCGACGAGCGGGATGACCCTGGCCGAGAAGATCGGCGAGGGGATGGTGACGATCGGGCCGGCGGTGCGGATGGGACGGTTCTGCGAGATCCATCCGGGGGTCACGATCACCGAGTCGAACCTCGACGACGACATCGAGGTGCATCGGGACGCCAGGATCGAGCGAACGCAGATCAGGGACGGCGCCATCATCGGCCCGGCCGCGACGCTGTCCGAGGCCGTCGTCGGCTCGATGTCGGAGGTCCGCTCGGAGCCGTACAACCCGACCACCATCGAGGCTCACGTGGCCCTGGGTGACGAGGTGACGGTGTACGCGGGCGTGCACCTCACGGGCGGCGTCTCGGTGTATCCGCGGCTGAAGCTTCCCTCGGGGATCCGGGTGCCGCCCGGGACGGAGATGACCGGCCCGGCCGACGTGCTCCGGTACCTGTAGATGCGGTTCGGCCTCGCGCTCCCTCACTACGGCTTCTCGCTACCCGGAGCGGAGCGGATCTCCTTCGACGGGACGGCTCGGTTCGCGCAGATGGCCGAGCGGTTGGAGTTCGATTCCGCCTGGGTGTCCGATCATTTCTTCCTGTCCCTGGCCCGGTACGGCGGCCCGCCGGACCTCCAGGGATCGTTGGAGGCGCTGACCACGCTGGCGGGGCTGGCGGCCACGACCGAGCGCCTGCGCCTGGGAACCCTGGTGCTCGCCGCCCCGTTCCGCCACCCCGCGGTGCTGGCCAAGGCGGCGACCGCCGTGGACCTCTTCTCGGGGGGCCGGCTCGATCTCGGCATCGGCGCGGGGTGGTACGAGGAGGAATTCCGGGCCTTCGGGTACGGGTTCGGGACGGTCGGGGAGCGGTTCGCCGTTCTGGAGGAGACCCTCGAGGTGCTGGGGCAACTGCTGCCCGGTGGCCCGGCGACGTTCCGGGGCAGGCACTTCCAGCTGCACGAGGCGTTCAACCATCCGCCGCCGGCGCAGACCCCGCGCCCGCCGATCTGGCTCGGAGCAAAGGGCGGGGACCGTTCCCTGCGCCTGGCCGCGCGGCACGCCGACGGGTGGAACACCGTGTGGCGGTGGACGCCCGAGGCCTATGCCGATCGGGTCCGGCGGGCACGGGAGGCCTGTGACGAGCAAGGCCGGGACCCTCGGTCGCTGCGACTCTCACTCGGGATGTACACGGTGGTGGGTGAGGACCACGAGGACCTGGTGGCCAGGTTCCGGACGCTCCAGAGCTGGATGCCGGGCGGCGCGCTCGATCGAGAGACGCTCGAGTCGTTCATGTCGGACACGCTGACCGGGACGCCCGACCAGGTGCTGGAGCGGGTGTCCCGGTTCGCCGAGCTCGGCGTGCAGGAGATCATCGTGGCGCCCGCGCCCATCCCCTTCGCCTTGCCCGATCCGTCCATCGTGGAGGTCTTCGCCGAGGCCGTGATGCCGAAGGCCCGCGAGCTCTAGGTTGGAGTTCCTCGACGCCGCCGTGGCTGTGCTTCGGGAGGAGGGGAGGCCCCTTCACTGGACGGTGGTCCAGGACCTGGCGTTGAAGCGTGGCTACCTGGATCCGTTCACCCAACGCGACATCCGAAGGAACCTGCTGGCGGCGCTGACCGCCGCCGCGAGGACCGGGGTCGTGGTGAAGGAGGATCGGGGCATCTACCGTCTTCCGTGAGCCTGGTTCAGGCCGACATCGACCGGTTCAGGGCCGGTAGACGACGCCGGCGAAGCGCTCGAGCTTTTCGAACCGGTGCTCGGCGTCGATGTACCGGACGGTGCCCGACCGCGACCGCATCACCAGGGAATGGGTGATCGCGCCGTCCTCCGCATAGCGCACCCCCCGGAGCAGCGAGCCGTCGGTGATCCCGGTGGCGGCGAAGAACACGTCCTCCCCGGCCACCAGGTCGTTCGTGGTGAGCACCTTGTCGATGTCGAAGCCGTCGTCCAGGAGCGTGCGGCGTTCCTCGTCGTCTCGTGGATACAGACGGCTCTGGATCGCCCCCCCCAGGCACTTCAGCGCCGCGGCGGCGTTGACGCCCTCCGGGGTTCCCCCGATGCCCAGCAGGAGATCGATGCCCGACGACGGCCGGGCGGTGGCGATGGCTCCGGCAACGTCGCCATCGGTGATGAGGTAGGCCCGCGCGCCGGCCTCCCGGACCCGGGCGATGATCTCCCTGTGTCGGTCCCGGTCCAGGATGACCACGCCGATCTCCTCGGGGCGGACCCCCTTGGCCTTGGCCACCAGGCGCACGTTCTCCTCGGGTGACGCCGTCACGTCGATGACATCGGCCGCCTCTTGCCCGGCGGCCACCTTCTCCATGTAGACGGCGGCGCCGGGGAAGAACATGCTGCCCCGCTCGGCCAGCGCGATGACCGCCAGCGCGTTCGGCTGGCCGGTGGCGGTGAGGCGGGTCCCGTCGATGGGATCCACCGCAACGTCGACGGCGGGGCCACCCCCGTCGCCCACCTCCTCGCCGTTGTAGAGCATCGGCGCCCGGTCCTTCTCACCCTCGCCGATCACCACCGTGCCGTGCATCGACACCGTGTCGATCATGCCCCGCATGGCGTCCACGGCGGCCTGATCGGCCGCCTCCTTGTCCCCCCGCCCCACCCACCGTCCGGCGGCGAGCGCGGCCGCCTCGGTCACGCGGACCAGCTCGAGCGCCAGGTTGCGATCCGGCCTCATCTTGGTCATGGCGAGCGCCACCTCCGGGTGCGTGCGTCGGGCCTGGTCGGTTCGACCCCGAGGTCCCCATCGTACGCCGACCCGTCCGGCTGGTGTCCCGGGATACCCTCCCGCAGGAGGCCCCGAGCCACGAACCAGTCGACGGTCCGGCGGAGGGTCTCCTCGAGCGGCGTGTAGACCAGGCCCAGCTCCCGCGTCGCCTTCGATCCGTCGTACCGGTGACCGTGGAGGCCGGCTTTCACGACCTCCCGGCAGACCGGCGGGGTCCGCCCCATGGCCCGGGCCGCCGCCTCCACCACGGCCGCGGCGGGCAGGACCGAGCGGCGGGGGACGAACCAGGTCCTCGAGGGCCGTCCCGTGACACCCCGGAGGACATCGAGGGCCCGGCGGACCCTGACGGACCCCCCGGACAGGATGTAGCGCTCTCCGGGACGACCGAGCTCGGCCGCCCACACGTGCCCCAGGGCGCAGTCGTCGACGTCGACGAACGAGAGCCAGGCGGCGGAGGCCAGGGGCAGCCGACCCCTGGCCGCGGCGAGCAGGAGCCGGGCCGTGCCCCCGGCGCGGCCCGGACCCTGCACCGACGAGGGATCGACGCACACCACGTCGAGCCCCAGTTCGGGCCCCCGTTCCAGGACCAGTCGCTCCGCCTGGAACTTGGATCGCTCGTAGGCCGTGAGGAACCACCCTCGATGTGCCGTGTCCTCATGCCCCACGACTCCGGCCGGCTCGCCGATGGCCGCCGCCGAGGACGTGTGCACGAATCGCCGAGCGCCGGCCCGCGCCGCCGCCTCCAGGACGTTCCGGGTCCCTTCCACGTTGATCCGAACGAGCGGCGTCGGGTCGCGCAGGCAGGAGGCGTTCAGCCCGGCAGCGTGGAAGACCACCTCGCACCCGGCGGCCGCTTGGAGGACGGCGTCGGGTTCAGCCACGTCACCGAGCGCCGGGCGCGCGCCCGCACTCGCGAGCGCGCCGGCGCTCGCGTCTGTACGCGAGAGCGCGACGACGTCCCACCCCCGCTGGACCAGCGCGCGCACCACCCCGCCGCCGACGAAGCCGGTCCCGCCCGTCACC
>JBOGVH010000184.1:0-3834 GCA_050695235.1 Actinomycetota bacterium | reverse complement strand
GTACTGGACCCAGGGCCAGGCGACCTCACTCGACGGGGCCCAGCTGGTGGAGGAGGTGTTGCCCTCGCTCGACACGAACCCCAATCTCCGATACCTGCGTCTCTACGAGAACTACCTCGACCCCCGCTGGAGGCCGGGGTCGCTGCAGGAGACGAGGGCGGTCGTGCTCGACTCGCTGGACGTGGGATACAACATGGCGATCCACGTGGGTCACGGCTATCGCAACGTGATGTCGGTCGGGGACGCCACGCTCGACAACGCCGATGCGTCCGGGCTCACCAACGGTGACCGCCTCAGCAATGTCTATGCGACCAACTGCACCTCGAACGCCATCGACTTCCCGTCCATCGGTGAAGCGTTCATTCTGGCCCCGAACGGCGGCGCCGTCACCAACATCGGGTCCACGCGCTTCGACTTCCCGAGCATCGGCCGGTTGTACCAGAGGGAGTACTTCCAGGTGATGTTCGAAGACAGCGTCACCGCGGTGGGCGAGGCCCAGGCGTTGCAGAAGGTTCCCTTCGCGGCCGCCTCGGTGAGCGACAACATCTATCGCTGGACCTCGACCACCCTGCTGATGCTGGGGGATCCGGAGCTGCGCCAGTGGACCGGGGTGCCCCGCACGCTGACCGTGACGCACCCGCCGAGCTACGCCCTGAACGACACGGCCATGCTGGTCAACGTCCAGACGGGCGGGCTCCCGCTCTATGGGGCCTACGTGACGCTCTACAAGCCGGGCGACGACCTGCGTAGCACCACCACCGATGGCGCGGGCAACGCGCTCGTGGAGTTCCGGCCCGGCACCACCGGGACGTTCTACCTGACGGTGACCGGATTCGATTGCCGGTCGAGTCAGGACACCCTCACGGTCGGCCCCGCGACCCCGCCCACCCTGGCCGACCTGGCGCCGGTGATCGACGACGACGGCTCCGGCGGCACCTCGGGCAACGGGAACGGCCTGCTCGACGCGGGAGAGGTCGTGGACCTCCAGGTCCCGATCATCAACCGGGGCGGCTCGAACGCCACGCAGGTGAACGGCGTGCTGTCGACCACCGACGGACTGGTCACGATCTCCGACCCAGACGTCGGCTACGGGACGCTGGCACCCAACGCCTCGTCGAACGGGACCGGAACGTTCCGGCTCACGGTTCCGTACACCTGCGACGACCAGCGCGAGATCCCGTTCAAGCTCGACCTGGTCGACCTCGAGGGCCGCCACTACGTCCAGCGTCTCGCGCTCACGGTCCGCTCACCCGACCCGCGCCTCTTCGCCCACACGATCACGGATTCCCCCGGGGACGAGGATGGCGTGCCCGAGGTCGGGGAGACCGTCACGATGCTGGTCAAGCTGCTCAACCTCGGCACCGGCTCGGCGGGCGCGGTGACGGTGACGCTGCGCAACTACGACGGGCTGGCCACCGTGAGCGACAGCACGGCCGCCTTCGGCGACATCTCGCCCGGACAGGAGAAGCAGGGCGACGCCCTGGTCTACCAGGTCGGGAGCACGGCGGCGAAGCTCGAGCTGCGGATCTCGAACGCCCACGGACTGCTCTCCACCCAGGCGATGGACCTCTTGCGGCCGGCCCCCCCGGCCGGGCTCATCGCCTACGGGAGTCAGAGCTCGATCTCGCTCGTCTGGCAGAAGAACGTCGCCGCGGACCTGGCCGGCTACACGCTCTACCGGAGCCAGGCGTTCGGCGGCCCCTTCACCAAGATCACCCCGGTGCCGACCGACCGGACCTCGTACTACCGGGACGAGGGCCTCGCCCCGCTCACCAACTACTACTACCGGGTGGGGGCGGTGGACAGCTCCGGCAACGAGTCGCTCCTGTCGGGGGTCACGACGGCCGGCACCAATGCGCCCTATCACGAGCTGTTCCCGGTCGAGATGCGTCGCTCGACTCCGGCTCCGGTCGCGATCGACCACGTCTACCAATCGTCGATGATGGACATCTTCGCCGGCTCCGATGTGCTGTGGGCCTGGCACGCCGACGGCACCGCCCCGGTCGACGGCGACGGCTCCGCGTTGAGTCATGGCGACTTCACCTTGCGGGGCAGCTACTACGCGGCCGGCGCCTCGCTCGCGAGGCTGGTGGGGAACGACTGGAGCATCATCGCCCCGTCGTGGGACTCGCTGAAGGTCTACGTGTTCGACAAGCTGGGGAACGTCCGGCAAGGGTGGCCCTTCCCCACCGCCTATCCGGTGTGGTCCGGGGTGGCGGTCGGAGATCTCGACGACGACGGCACCGAGGAGATGGCCTTCGGATCCAACGGCGAGCTCTTCTACGTCCTGCGGCATGACGGCACGGAGTGGATGGACGGGGACATGGACCCGAACACCCCGGGCGTCTTCAAGGTGCTCGGCAACTCGTACAACTACGGCACCCCGGCGCTCGCCGACCTCGACGCCAACGGCCAGCTCGACATCGTGTACGCCGGCTTCGAGGGCAAGCTGTTCGCCTGGCGACCCGACGGGTCCAACCTCCCCAACTTCCCGGTCAACATCGGCGTCGGGACCACGAGCTCGGTCGCGATCGGGTACCTCGACGGTCCCTCCGACACCCAGCTCGACATCGTCGTCACGTCGCACAACGACTCGCTGTACGTGTTCAAGGCCGACGGCGGGCGACGGACCGGGTTCCCGGTGGGCAAGCGTTTCAATGCGGGCACGGACAAGAACCCCTCCCCGGCGCTGGCCGACATGGACGCGGACGGATTCCTGGACATCGTCGTGGCGAGCACGGACGGCAAGGTTTACGTCTACAACCGCAATGGCGTCCTCGACCCGAACTTCGTGAGCGTGCGCTTCAGCGTCCTCACGGACGGGTACGCGACCCAGAGCAGCCCGTCGGTGGCGGACATCGACGGCGACGGTCTGCCCGACATCGTGATCGGGGACGAGGTCGGGGTGCTCAACGGGATCGGGAGCAACGGCCAGGTGCTCCCGGGATTCCCGATCCAGCTCGGCGGCGAGGTGCGTGGCCCGGCCGGGCTCTGCGACTGCGACGGGGACGGTCTGAGCGAGATCGTGGTCTCGTCGTGGGACAAGAAGACCTACATGTGGGACTACGATTTTCCGTTCTCGCCCGGGGTCACGCCGCCGTGGCCCCAGTTCCACCACGATGCGCGGCGCACCGGTCTCGTCACGAGCCCGGTGTTCCTGGATGCGCCACCGCCCGTGCTGCCGGGCCCGGCCGCCTCGGTCGAGTTGTTGCGCCCCGAGCCGAACCCGGCGCGGGTCACGACGCGGGTGCTCTGGACCGTGCCCGCCGGGCAGGCCGGCGCCGATCTGGATCTCGCGGTCTACGATCTGGCGGGCCGTCGTCTCAGGACGCTGGCGTCGGGTCGCGCCCGTGAGGGCCGGTTCGCGCTCGACTGGGACCTCCGGGCGGAGGGCGGCCGCGTCGGAAGCGGCGTCTACTTCCTGCGCTTCCGCGTGGGGACGATCGCGACCTCGCGCAAGCTGGTCGTGATGCCCTGAGGCCGCCTCCGCTGAGCGTCCGCGTCCGATTCGCCCCGAGCCCGACCGGCCATCTCCACGTCGGCGGGGCCCGCACCGCGCTCTACAACTTCCTGCACGCCCGGCGGACGGGTGGGACCTTCGTGCTGCGGATCGAAGACACCGACGCCGAGCGCTCGACGCCCGACTCGCTCGCCGCCATCTTCGACAGCCTGCGCTGGCTCGGCCTCGGCTGGGACGAGGGTCCCGAGGTCGGCGGCGCCCATGGGCCGTACTTCCAGTCGCAGCGTCGCGCGTTCTACCACGCCCACGCCGCCACCCTCGTCGCCTCGGGCGCCGCCTATCCCTGCTACTGCACGCCGGCCGAGCTCGAGGCG
>JBOGVH010000183.1:0-4483 GCA_050695235.1 Actinomycetota bacterium | reverse complement strand
AAGCGCATCGGTCGGCCCTCCGTCCCCGCGCCGCCCGGAGCCCTCGCGCCGGACGCGTCCGCAGACCTACAATCGTCGCACGAACGCCCCTTCCTCCGACGAGGTAGCTCGAGCCGTGAAGGCCGCGGTCCTGGGGATCCTCCTCGGGCTGGTTATGGCCGCGCTGACCGGCGATCGCCGAAGCCGCCGCTGATCGGGAGCCCTCGCCGTCAACTGGCCCGCGCCGCCGCGCGCCGGCCTCTCTGGACTAGGCGCCCGCCGAGCGCCGGCCTCTCTGGACTAGGCGCCCGCCGAGCGCCGGCCGGCCGCGGACTCCACGATCCCGAAGAACCGCTGGACGCCCGCCGCGATGGCTGCGGCCAGCAGGCGCCGGGAGACCGGGTCGGTGAGCATGGCCTCCTCCCTCGGATTGGTGAGGAAGCACGGCTCGACCTGAACGGCGGGCATCCGGGTCTCCCTGAGCATGGCCACAGCGAGGCGATGCGTTCGTCCGTCCATCAGGCCCGTCCGAGCCGCCAGCTCCTCCTGGATCACCTCGGCCAGGCGCTGCCCCGCCGGCGAGTACGTAGCCTGGGTGCCGTAGTAGAAGCACGTGGCCCCCTCGGCGGTCGGTTCACCGCCGTTCAGGTGGATCGAGATGCACACGGCCGCACCGAGCTCGTTGGCTGCGAGAGCGCGGTCGCTGGGGGAGGGCGCATCGTGTTCGGTCCGCAGGATCGTCGGGTGCGCACCGCGCGCCCCGAGCTCGGCGGCCAGGTCCGCGGCGATCAGCATCGTGGCCTCCGATTCGGACAGGCCGCTCGGACCGACGATGCCGGGGTCGTCGGGGCTATGGCCGGGGTCGATCGCCACACAGGAGCCGATCAACGTCTGCTCCTCCTCGATGCGTCGAACGTCCTCGGCCTCGCGGACCACGGCCCGGCTGGGGCCCTCTATCGCTGGCCGGAGCCGTTCGATCGAGCCGATCGTGTCTGGGCCGACGATGCCGTCGGACGCGCTGCCCACGTTGTGCTGGAATTCCGCCACGGCGGCGGCGGTCCGCGAACCGAAGATACCGTCCTCACGTCCCGCATCGAACCCCAGCGCGTTCAGGCGCTTCTGGAGCTCGCGGACGTCGTCTCCCTGGAACGCCAGCGAACGAAGGTACAGGACCCGGTCGCCCAGCCGGTATCCGGCCTCCACCAGCTCGCCCCACGTGTCGACACCGACCATCCCGTCCGAGGGGAGTCCTCGGCGTTGTTGGAAGGCCTTCACCGCCTCTTCGGTGGAAGGGCCGAATCGGCCCTCGAGCTCGTCCGGCTCGATCCGCAGGCCGAAGTCGAGCAGGCGACGTTGGATGTCGCGAACGGCCTCGCCCCGATCCCCTCGACGGATGATCCTCACGGTGCGAAGTTTACGGGCGGTCGGGGCCGGCCCGTCCTGGAGATCGCGACCGCTGGCCCGACTACGCTGCCAGGTGCGGATCGATCTCCCGGAGCAGGGCTTCCTTGCCCCGTGCTCCGACCACCCGGGCCTTCTCCTCCCCGCCCATGAACAGCATGAGGGTGGGGATGCTCATCACCCCGAACCGCCGGGTGACCTCCGGGTTCTCGTCGATGTTCACCTTGGCGACCCGCAGGGACTCGCCCTTCTCCTGGCCGATCTCCTCGACCACCGGCGAAACCATGTGGCAAGGGACACACCACTCGGCCCAGAAGTCCACCAGCACGGGCTCGTCCGACTTCAGCACGCGTTCCTCAAAGTCCTGGTCCGTCACATCACCGATCACTGCCAACTCCGTTCCTTTCGTCTCTCCGGCGGCCCACCGCTGTCTTGGAACGCGCCTGCCCCGCCCCGGATTCCACTACCCCTCGCGGCGCTGGTGCGCCTCGGCCACCAGGAACCGCTCGGCGTCCATAGCCGCCTTGCACCCCTGTCCGGCCGCGGTCACCGCCTGACGGTACACCCGGTCGGTGACGTCCCCCGCGGCGAACACGCCGGGAACGTTGGTCGCGGTGCTCGGCTCGTCCACCACGATGTATCCCTCGTCGGTCAACTCCACCTGACCCCGGAACAGGGCCGTGTTCGGCGTATGGCCGATGGCCACGAAGACGCCGTCCGTCCCATGACCGGTGACCTCATCGGTCTTGACGTTCCGGAGGCGAACGCCCGTGACGGCGCCGTCGCCCTCGATCTCCTCGACCACCGAATCCCAGATCACCGAGATCTTCGGGTTAGACAAGGCCCGGTCCTGCATGATCTTCGACGCCCGGAACTCATCCCGGCGGTGCACGATCGAGATGTTCGAGGCGAACTTCGAGAGGAACGTGGCCTCTTCCATCGCGGTATCCCCACCGCCGACCACCACCAGGTCCCGGTCCCGGAAGAAGAACCCGTCGCAGGTCGCACAGGCCGAGACGCCGCGGCCCAGGAGCCGCTGCTCACCGGGCACGCCCAGCCATTTGGCCGATGCGCCTGTGGCGATGACGAGGGTCCGGGCCCGCCACTCCTGGTCGCCGGCCCACACCCCGAAGGGGCGGGCGGACAGGTCCACCCGCGTCGCGGATTGATGCAGCATCTCGGCGCCGAAGCGAGAGGCCTGCTTCTCCATGGCGTCCATGAGTTCCGGGCCGAGGATGGCACCGGGGAAGCCCGGGTAGTTCTCGACGTCGGTGGTCAGCATCAACTGACCGCCCGCGTCGAGACCCTTCAAGACGAGGGGCACCAGGTCGGCACGGGCGGCGTACAGGGCCGCCGTGTAGCCGGCAGGCCCCGATCCGAGGACGATCACGTTGCGCTCGTCGGCCACCTTCGGCTCCATTCTCCCATAGGGATAACCGCCTCCTATTCCCCGAGCTTCCCCGTCTGCGTCAGACCAGCGCGGCCCGGCGGACTTTCCCGGAAGCGGTGCGGGGCAATCCTTCCGGGACCAGGACGAGCTGACGGGGGGCCGAGTGGCGAGGGAGGGACAGGGCCACGTGGTCCCGGAGCGCCTCGAGGGAGGGCGGGGCGGTCGGATCCGCAGGGACCACGTACGCCACCACGCGCTGACCCCACTCGGGGTCGGGCCGACCGACGATCGCGACCTCGGCGACCCCCGGGTGGCCCTGGAGGACGGCTTCCACCTCCGCCGGCCAGACCTTCTCTCCGCCGGTGTTGATGAGGTCGTCGAGGCGGCCGGCCACCTGGAGCCTGCCCTGGCCGTCGATCCATCCGGCGTCACCCGTCCGGAGCCATCCACCGTCGGTGAACGCGCGCGCAGTCGCCTCCGCATCATCGAGGTAGCCACGCATCAGGGTCGGGCCGCGGAGTTGGATCCCTCCGCCGCCGTCGATCCTCGCCTCGGTCCCGGGGAGGGGGCGGCCGTCGTACACCACCCCGCCGCAGCTCTCGGTGAGGCCGTAGGTCTCGATCACGTTCGCCCCCTCGGCTCGAGCTCGATCGGCCAGCCACGCCGGGACGGCCGCCCCGCCCACCAGGATCGCCCGGAAGTGCGACAGGTCGGCGTCGGCGTCGAGGAGGCGGACCAGCATCGTTGGGACGAGCGACACGAAGGCCGAATCCGCCTCGGCGGCGACGGCCTCCGGGTCGAACCGGGGATGGACGGTGACCGGGGTCCCGAGCAGGATCGACCGCAGCAACACCAGGAGCCCCCCGACGTGGGCGAGGGGAAGACAGCACAGCCACCGGTCCTGAGATGAGGCCTCCAGGGCCAGGGTCGAGGAGGCCACGGCGGCGTCGATGGCCGGCCGGTCGAACTGGACGAGCTTGGGGACGCCCCCGGTGCCGGAGGTGTGGACCACGAGAGCCACGCCGTCTCCCACCGGCCGGCCCGAGCCCGGCCGATGCCACCCGTCGGCATCGACGATGATGGTGGGGACCGTCCGGTCCATAAGGTTTCGAGCCAGGGATGTCGGGAGTCGGTGGTCCACCGGGAACAGGGCCCCGCCGGCCTCCCACACCTTCCGCACGATCCCGGCCCAGTCCTTACCCGGGGGGAGCGTGACCGCCGCCAGGTCGCCCGGTCGAAGGTCCGGGGTCGCGGGGCTCGGCATGTGAGATAGGCTAGCGTGAACCGTTCGAGTGGACGCTCTAGGAGTGGCCGGTCCTATGGTGCAGTGGCAGCTGTCGGGAGAGTACGAGGACATCAGGTACGAGGCGGCCGAGGGGATGGCCAAGGTCACCATCGCCAGGCCGGAGATCCGAAACGCGTTCCGCCCCACGACCCTGTTCGAGCTGTCGGAGGCGTTCGAACGGGCCCGAGACGATCCCCAGGTGGGCGTGATCATCCTGACTGGGGAGGGCCCGGACGCCTTCTGTTCCGGTGGGGACCAGCGGGTCCGAGGGGACGACGGATACCGGGACGAGAAGGGGATCGGACGGCTGAACGTCCTTGATCTCCAGGTCCAGATCCGGCGGCTGCCCAAGGCGGTCATCGCCATGGTGGCGGGGTATGCCATCGGCGGCGGCCACGTCCTGCATCTGGTCTGCGACCTGTCGATCG
>JBOGVH010000182.1:0-2587 GCA_050695235.1 Actinomycetota bacterium | reverse complement strand
GTTCTCGCCCCCGCGTGGGCCGAGCGGTGGGGAACGTTCGACCGGCAGGGCGGTGACTGGATCCGGCAGCAACGAACGGTTGACGCGAGCCCCGATGCCGTCATCAGTTCGCTCGTCCGGGAGGCGCAGGCGCGGGGCCCCGGCCGCCTGTATGCCGGGATGTGGCGCGATTCGTGCACGGCCTCCATGGAGGGGTTGGTGGCCGGGTGCCAGGCCCTGCTCGGCCACCAGGTCGACAGCATCGGGTTCTCGCTGCGGACCGCATCGCTTGCCTCAGACTTCGAAGCCAACTTCGATGACACGAACCCGGCGCAGTACGACCTGTTCAACGTCCGGTACGTGATCCTGCCCTCCGGGAGGCAGCCCTCCGTGCCCGCCAGCCTGATCGACCAGGACGGCGGAGCCGCGCTGTGGGAGGTCGAGACCAGCGGCTACGTGGATGTCGTGGACACCGTGCCTCCTCCGATCACGGCAAACCGATCCGATCTGTACCAGCAGGCGGGGTTCTTCCTCCAATCGGATCTGCTGGCGCAGGGCAGGTATCCGACCGTCGCATTCGCGGGCCAGCCCGCCGCCCCGCCCACCCTGACTGGAGGGGAACAGCCGCCGGTCCCGGCCGGCTCGGTCGAATTCGAAGACGATGCGCTCGCGGACGGAGCCGTGACCGTACAGGTCGTGGCGAACCGGCCGGCGATGGTGATCCTGAAAAGCTCCTTCGATCCTCGGTGGCAGGTGATCGTGGACGGCGTCCCTCTGACGCCGGAGATGGTCGCGCCGAGCCTCGTTGGCAGGACGGTCCCCCCGGGCCCGCACACGGTCCAGTTTCGCTACCAATCGTTCCCCTCCTACGACGTGCTGTTCTCGATCGGCGCGTTCGCGTTTGTCGCAATCTGGTTCGGTCAGGTGCTCGCGAGGAGAGCTTCCCGCCGCCACCCGCCAGGAGAGGCAACCACCGATGGGTCCTCTCGTTGACAGGGGCGCGCCGCTGATCCACCCGACGGCCGCGGTCGAGGATGGAGCCGAGGTCGGCGCCGGGACCAGGGTCTGGCACTTCGCCCACGTCCGAAGTGGCGCCCGTATCGGGGAGCGCTGGGTCTTGGGCAAGTCGGTCTTCGTCGACTCAGGGATCGTGATCGGAGCGGGATGCAGGATCCAGAACTTCGTGTCCATCTACTCCGGCGTGACCCTGGAAGACGACGTGTTCGTGGGACCATCGGCGGTCTTCACGAACGACCGCTACCCTCGGGCCTCCGGCGGGGAGTGGGACCGGCTGCCGACCCTGGTTCGTATGGGCGCCTCGATCGGGGCGAACGCGACGGTCCTGTGCGGCCTCACGATCGGGGAGCTCGCCGTGGTCGGGGCGGGCGCCGTCGTGACCGCCGACGTTGAGCCGCACCGGCTGGTTGTCGGCAACCCCGCTAAGCCCGTGGGGTGGGTGTGCCGATGCGGCAGGGGGGTGCCCGGGGGGCCGGGCACCGCTTGCCCGGCCTGTGGTGAGGACCTCGCTCTGTGAACGACACGTTGGACATGGGCGGCCCGATGATGGGTGACGAGGAGCGTCTGGCCGTCGACCGCGTCCTGCAGAGCGGCCGGCTCGCTCAGGGTCCCGAGGTGGATGCCTTCGAGCGGGAGCTCGCGGCGAGTCTCACGGGGACCCGGCACGCGGTCGCCGTTGCCTCCGGTACCGCCGCGCTCGACCTCTCGCTCCTCGCACTCGATGTGGGGGAGGGCGACGAAGTGATCACCACTCCGCTCACGTTCCCCGCCACCATGAACGCCATCCTCCGGTCGGGAGCTACCGTCCGCTTCGCCGACATCGGGGAGGACTTCCTGCTCGATCCGAAGGCCGCGGAAGAGGCCGTGACCGAAGGAACGAAGCTGATCCTTGCCGTTCACCTGTACGGGCTCCCGTGCGAGACGGACGCCCTGGCGGCCGCGGGCCGGCCCGTGCTCGAGGACGCGGCTCAGGCCCACCTCGCGACCCTGGGCGGCCGTCGGGTCGGCAGCCTCGGCGTTGCCGGGTGCTTCTCCTTCTATGCCTCCAAGAACATGACCACAGGAGAAGGCGGCGCCGTCACCACGGACGACGACGAGGTCGCCGAACGGGTGCGTGTCCTGCGGAACCAGGGCCAGCGGGGCCGCTACGAGTTCGCCGCCATCGGATGGAACCTCCGGCTGACGGAGGTAGCGGCCTCGATCGGAAGGGCCCAGCTGCATCGCCTGCCCGAATTGACCTCCGCGCGCCGGCGGGTGGCCTCGAGCTTGTCGGAGGCGCTCGGCCAGATCGAGGGCGTGTTCCTTCCCGTAGTGCCCGCGGGGCGGGAACACGCCTGGCACCGGTTCACGATCCGGCTCGACGCGACGATCGATCGCGACGCGGTCGCGGCGAAGCTCGAGGCCGACGGCATCGAGGCCCGCGTGTACTACTCATCGATCGTTCCCGACCTGGACCCGTACCGGGGGCACCCCCGGATCGACGCCAGCCGGTCCCTCGACCGGGCCCGGGCCGCGGCGCGGACGGTGCTCTCTCTGCCCGTTCACCCGCGGATCGGCGAGGGCGATGTGGCGCGGATGGCCGCCTCGCTCG
>JBOGVH010000181.1:0-8880 GCA_050695235.1 Actinomycetota bacterium | reverse complement strand
TCGGTCGACCCGGTGAAGCCGACCTTTGCCACTCGAGGATCGGCCACCAGCGCGTTGCCGACGGCAGAGCCCGGGCCGGGCAGGACCGACATGGCCTCGGGGGGAAGCCCCGCCTCGACGAGGATCTCGGCCAGCCGGAGCACCGAGAGCGGCGTCAGCGACGCCGGTTTGACCACGATCGTGTTCCCGCAGGCCAGGGCCGGCGCGATCTTCCACGTCGCGATCACCAGCGGGAAGTTCCACGGGGTGATGAGCACACATACCCCCACCGGCTCGCGGAGGGTCACGTCGAGCCCGGGATTCTGGACCGGCACGGTCTCGCCGAAGATCTTGTTGGCCGCCCCGCCCCAGTACTCGAGGGTGTCGGCCACGATCCCGATCTCGTCCCGGGCGTCCCCGATCGGCTTCCCGGCGTTGCGGGCCTCGAGCCGGGCCAGGTCCTCCAGGCGCTCCCTCACCAGGACCGAGGCCCGGAACAGCACGCGCCCGCGGCGAGCAGTGGCCGAAGTCCTCGGCCAGATCCCTTCGTCGAAGGCCCGGACCGCCGTGTCGACGGCCCGACGGGCGTCCTCGGGACCGGCCTCGGCCACCTCGGCCATGGGGCCGCCGGTCCCCGGCTCGATCACGGGGAAGGTCTTCTCCTCGGCGGCGGGCCGGCGCTCACCGCCGACGACCAACAGTTCGGTGATCATCTCGCCTCCTTCGACACGTGGTTCGGGCTGGGCACGGGCGCGGGGCGATGATAGCCCTCGCCCATGCTCTGGCGCAGCCTACGACCTTGACCCAAGCACGCCGTCCAGAACGCGCTCGAGGCCGTGCTCGAATGGCGCCTCAGAAAGAACTCGGTGGGTCGTGGATCGAGCTCGGCCGTCAGCGGGAATTCCTCCACATTCGTGCTACATCGCGTGGTCGATCTCGCTCCTCGCGCACGGGGTAGCGCTCCTCGTCTGAGTCAGGGCCTTTCGACGGCGATGGTTCCAGCGACCTGGTCACTTGAGCCATATGGAGAAGAAAAGTCGCGCAGGGGAAGTGGGACGGTCCAGCAGAAGACGGCCAGATAGATGTCGATCAGAGCCGCACCCGCGCCCAACAGGAAGACGGCCGGGGTAGCGGGCCTCGATCTGCCGTCGGGTCGTGGTCGGCACCTCGTCCAGGAGCGCCCGTCGTTTGGAGTAGAACCACAGGATCGCGCCCATCGCACTCGGCACGAAGAGGCTGAGACCGTAGAAGAGACCCACCAAGCGTGGGTGAAAATAGTTGCCGCAGCGCCGTCGGGCAGGAACGCGATGCCGAGGAGATAGAGAAGGTTCAGCCACAACAGGCCGAGGTCGTACCGGCGGACGTGACGGAAGATCCTGTGGTGCGCCATCCAGTACTGGCCGATCACGAGGAAGCTGAGGACGAAGGCGAAGAACTTGGGGCGCAGGGCCCGAAGGGCATCGCCCAGCTCGGCAAGTGGTCCTTGGGGAACCACCGCCGGGCCGTCGACATTGGGCTTGGGACGAAGCTCGACCTGTGGAAGCGGCCCGTGTAGTTTTGACCGGCGTGGACGGCTCGCCGACGGCGCCGCTCTGCGACAGAATTCCTCGAAAGGGCGCACGAGAGGGGGAGCCATGCAGGCAGAGGACCTCACCGCGCGCGCCGCGAGGGCCAGGGAGCTGATCGAGAGCCTGGCGGCCGATGGCGTCCGGGCCGTCGCGCTGACCATGGTCGACAACGCCGGGGTCACCCGGGTGAAGACAGTGCCGATCTCCCGCCTGGAGGCGGCCGCCCAGTTCGGGATCGGCCTGTCGCCGGTGTTCGACGTGTTCCTGGTCAACGACCACATCACCGCGAGCGCCGAGGTGGGAGGCCCGGTGGGCGACCTTCGCCTGATGCCCGACCTGGACGCGCTGCGGCCCCTGGTGGCCCAGCCTGGGTGGGCCTGGGCGCCGACCGACCAGTACACGCAGGAGGCAGAGGTCTTTCCCTGCTGCCAGAGGTCCTTCGCCGGGGCCATAGCCGAGCGCGCCGCCGCGGTCGGGCTGGACCTCCGGATGGGGTTCGAGGTCGAGTGGTTCATGGCCCGCCGAGCGGGCGAAGAGATCACGCCCGTGCACCGAGGCCCCGCGTACAGCGCTATCGTCCTGGCCGAGGTCTCCGACTTCGCCCGCGACCTCATGGTGGCCCTAGAGAACGAGAGGGTCGAGGTCCTCCAGTTCCATCCGGAGTACGCCACGGGGCAACTCGAGATCTCGATCGCCCCCCGAGATCCGGTGGCGGCGGCCGACGAGAACGTGTTGCTCCGCCAGACCATCCGGGGGGTGGCCGCTCGGTACGGCATGAGCGCCTCGTTCGCCCCGGTGGCCATCGCCGGAGAGGTGGGGAACGGCGGCCACGTCCACTTCAGCCTGTGGGAGGGAGAGCGAAACCTGTTCGCCGGGGGGGATGGCCCCCACGGGATGACCGACCGGGGGGAGGCGTTCGTGGCCGGCATCCTGGCCGAACTGCCAGCGCTCGTGGCCATCGGCTCCCCGAGCGTGGCCAGCTACCTTCGCCTGGTGCCCTCGCACTGGTCGGGTCCCTGGGCCTGCTGGGGCCGGGAGAACCGGGAGGCGGCCATCCGGTTCGTCACCGGGATGGTGGGGAGCCGGGAGAGCGCCGCCAACACCGAGGTGAAGTGTTTCGACTCGAGCGCCAATCCCTACCTGGTGGCCGGCGCCCTGATCGCGGCTGGCCTGGCGGGGATCGAGCAAGACCTGCGGCTTCCGTCGGAAGTCACCGAGGACCCCGCGGCGTACTCACAGGAGGAGCTCGATCGGCTTGGCATCCGCCGGCTGCCCCAGTCGGTGGAGAAGGCCGTAGGCCACCTGGAGGAGTCCAAGGTGATGCGCGAGGCCTTGGGGGACGTGCTGCTGGGCGCGTTCGTCGCCGTGCGCCGGGCCGAGGCGGAGACGTTCGCGGGGATGGACGACGAGGCCGTCGTGGCGGCCCACCGTTGGAGGTACTGAAGTGACCGCGCCGGCTGCGATCGACCTGTCCGGCGCGGAGGTCATCGACAACCACGTGCACGGGTTCCGGATCGAGGACCTGCTGGCCCAGGCCCCCGAGGACTTCGAAACGCGTCTGAACCTGCTGGGCACGCTGTTCACCGACTCGACTCTCACCCGCGAGGCCGGGCGCGCGGACCCGAGCCTGTGGCGGCAGGCCCGCCGGATGACCGAGTCGACGGTGTACTCACTGGCGGCCCGGCGGTGGCTGGCCGAACGGCTGGGGTGCGAACCGACCGCCGAGGACGTGGCGGCCGCGCGGGAAAAGGCCTTCCGGGACGACCCTATCGGCTACATCCGAGGGCTGCTCGACGATGCCAAGGTGGCCGGCCTTCTGGTCGACGACGGGTTCCCCCTCCCCCGCGTCCCGTCCGAAGAGTTCCGGGCGACGGTTGGGGGGACGCCCGTGCATCGGGTGGCCCGGATCGAGACGATCATCGTCAACGTCCGGGACGAGGCGAAGGATCTGGCAGCCCTGGAGGAGGCCTTCGGGGCGGAGCTGGACCGAGCCGCGGGCGACCCTACCACCGTGGCCTTCAAGTCGATCATCGCCTACCGGACCGGCCTGGACGTCCAGCCGGTGACCTCACAGGAGGCGGCGGCAGCGTACGAGCGGTGGCGGGCCGACGGTTGGAAGGAGACCCGGGATCACGCCAAGCCGATCCGCGACTATCTGCTGTACCGAACCGCCGAGGCGGCAAGACGCTACGACCGGGTCCTGCACGTCCATACGGGAGACGGCGACCCCGACATCGTGCTCAGCCGGGCCCGTCCCCACGACCTGTACCCGTTCCTGAAGGACCACCTGGCCCAGCCGATCGTGCTGATCCACACGGGGTTCCCGTGGAGCGATGTGGCGGCGTACATCGCCTCGTCGCTGCCGAACGTCTACCTGGACCTGTCGGTCCTGATCCCCTGGGGTTCATTGGCGATCGAGCAGCTGCTCACGGTCCTGCTGGGGACGGCGCCGGCAGCCAAGCTCCTCTACTCGTCTGACGAGGCCTCCGAGCCGGAGGTCATCTGGATCGCCGCCCGACTGGGCAGGCGCGCCCTGGAGCGGGTACTCTCGGATGCCATCCACCGCGACTTCCTCACCCCTGCGGAGGCCGAGTCACTCGGGCGAGGGATCCTCGCGGGCAACTCCCGCCGCCTGCACGGGATCTCCTGAGGCGGAGAGGTCCCCAGGGGCCCGAACTCGCTGGACTTTGCGTGCACGTTCGGCGCAAAATTTCCTATCGGTCGGAGGGAAAGCTCCGGGGGTCGCCCAGCGTCCGCCAGGGTCGGGCCCCAGTGCAGAGGGGGGTGAGGGATGCAGGCGACGCGAGAAGAAGAGCGCGCCATGATCTCGGAGCGAATCGCTCCGGTCCTGGTGGCCAAGACGCTGGGCGCGTTCGACCTGGTCGTGATCTTCGTGGGGATCGTCCTGTTCATCGTGAACTCGGCGAGCCTGCAGTCCGCTGGGCCATCGGTGTTCATCTACTGGATCGTCGCGTTCCTGACCTTCCTCATCACGGGCGCGTTCGTCACGGCGCAACTGGGGCGGATGTTCCCGGAGGAGGGATCCATCTACGTGTGGACCCACAAGGCCCTGGGCCCGTTCTGGGGATTCTTCGCGGGGTTCGTGGCCTGGTGGCCGGGGCCGATCGTCATGGTGCTCGCCGGGATCCTCGTGGTCACCTTCGCCCAGCAGATCGCCACCTTCCTGGACTCGTCGATCCTCACGCAGAACTGGCAGGTCGGCCTGGTGGTCCTCGCCGTCCTGTGGTTCGGCGCGGCCTTGTCGCTGCTGCGGATGCGCCTCACGCAGAACTACGTGAACGTTCAGTTCATCTTCTACGCGGCGGCGATCTTCGTGATGGGCCTCGCTGGGCTCATCTGGCTGTGGAAAGGCAACCCGTCGGCCAACTCCTTCGCCGCCAGCGGGTGGGACCCGTTCCAGGGCGATGCGCTCGTCCTCGGGATCCCGGCGTACCTCACCTTCTACTCTTTCGCTATCCTGGCCCTGCTGGGAATCGAGGTCCCCTTGAACATGGGCGTCGAGGTGAAGAGCGAGCGGGCCATCCGCCAGTACCTGCTCTGGGGCTGCGTCTTCGTGATGGTCGCCTACCTGTGGACCAGCTTCGGCAACATGGTCACCGTGCCGCTGGCGGAGAACAACGCCACGACGGGAGGCGCCCAGACCGTGGGGATCGCCATCGGCGAGGGGCTGGGCATCGTGGTGGCTCTGATCCTGATGTGGTTCTTCCTCACCAGCTCCGCGGTGTACAACTACTCGTTCGCCCGACTGCTGTTCGTGTCCGGACTGGAGCGGCGCCTTCCCCACCAGATCGGGCAGGTGAACCGGAACAAGGTCCCGGCCACCGCGGTGATCCTCCAGACCGTCATCGCCTCGATCATCACTGTCGTGGTCTTCTTCGTAATCGGAGAGGCCGCGGGGTCGGACCCGAACAAGCCATACCTGGCGCTGCTCGCCGGCGTGACCATCGTGTGGTGCATCTCCACCGGGCTGCTGTTCCTGGATGTCTTCTTCGCCAAGCGGGCGAACCCGCGGAAGTTCGAGGAGGCCCGCCGGGTCCCGGAGGGGTTCCTGTACCTGTGCGGGGCCATCGGGACGCTCGCCAATGCCGCCGCGGTGTTCTTCGTCTTCGTCGGCCAGTGGAACACGGCCCTGTTCCCCACGCTCGCGGAGTGGAACACGTGGATGGTGGTCATCACCCTCGTGTCGGTCCTGACGGGGGTGGCGATCTACGCCATCTCCCAGGTGACCAGACGACGGACGCCGGCGGCCCCGGTGGAAACGCCAGCGGGGGGCGGCGCCGCGGAATAACGCTCACGCCCCGCGAGCCGATGCGCCGAGCGACGAATCCAGGCGTTCCGGAAGTCGTCGATGATCTCTTTCGGCGTCTTCCAGGCCGACCGAGAGCCGGACCATCCCCGGTTCCGTCCGCCCGGTACCGCTCCCTCAGGGGTCAGGGAGAAGAGGAGGACGTTGTGGGCATGCTCACCAGCGTCTCGACCCCGCCCAGGCTGGTGGCCTCGGCCGGGACCGTCAGGCGCTTGAGGAAGTCGCGGGCCCGATCTTCTCCGCCGGCCACCTGTAGGGGTCAAAAACTCCGATCATGTGCTTGACCTGCGGATTCGCCCCCCTGCGGCGGAGACGAGCCAGCGCTTCTTTGGAGGCCCGGTAAGTAAGCATCTGGCCTCCGATTCCTTTGCCTTGCGGAGTGGGGCTGGAGCCGACCGAGGGCAGGTCTTGAGTGCGTCGGAATCAGATCTCATCCGCTTGGCTGGCGGGCAGGGTGCCCCACACCAGCCCCAAGAGGGCTGATTGGCGCTTATCTGACGGGGGGCCAGCAGAGGGGAAGCCGCAGGTCACAGGGGTGATCGGAGTTTTTGACCCCTACAGCGTGACCTGCCAAGATCGGCTAAACGGATCGGTCCCCGGGACCGTCTTATCTCCGTAAATGAGAGGGCGGCCGGAAGGCGTGACCGAGCATGGTGCTGTCGAGAACGGCGCGAGCTTCGAGGCGTTCTTCGATACCGAGCGGGCGCGCCTGTTCCGGACGCTTTGCCTCGTCACCGGCGACCGAGGGCCACGTCCCGTCAAGTGGTGGACTTTGACCCACCGTCATCCTCTTCACGCGATCGCTGCTAGGAGCTCACCCGGGGTCTCACCTCCCTCCAGTGCGTCGATCCGGGACATCGATCCAACGCTGAAGTAGCGACGGTCGGCGACCTGCCACTCGTCGTCCGCCGAAGCTCGTGGGGGGTGTGGGTGCAAGCATTCGATTCCTAGTCCTGATCGGCAGGTTCGTGCTCCCTGTGAGATAGGCCGTTGGCGAGTCTATGAGCGGGAGGCGGCCGGGCTCAATTTTTCAGGCCCGGAGGCCGCCGGTCAACGAGGGGCTGGGGGCGTCTCCGGTAGTATCTGTCTTCCGTGAGTACTGACGACCCTCCGCACGTAGCCGCGTCGGGGACAGACGCGTTGTCAGACCACATCGTGCGAAATCGGGAGGCGTGGGACCGGTTCGCGACCGACTACGTGGGGCCGGGGCGGGAGGCCTGGGCGTCGCCAGAGCCCCTCTGGGGGATCTGGCGAGTTCCCGAGTCTCAGGTCGGGGTCCTACCTGAATCGCTGGACGGCAGCGACGCCTTAGAGCTCGGGTGTGGTACCGCCTACCTCTCAGCATGGCTGGCCCGCCGAGGGGCACGGCCGGTCGGCCTCGACCTATCTCCTAACCAACTGGCTTCGGCGGCTCAGTTCCAGGAGGAGTTCGGGTTGCGCTTCCCACTCCTCGAGGCCGACGCGGAGGCCGTGCCATTGCGGTCGGGTTCGTTCGACCTCGTCATCAGCGAGTACGGGGCGAGTATCTGGTGCGATCCCTACCGGTGGATCCCTGAGGCGGCCCGGCTGCTTCGCCCCGGCGGCAAGCTGATCTTCCTGGTGAATGGGTCGATCCTCATGCTCTGCGTTCCCGACCTGGAGAGCGAGGGCCCCGCGACAGAGCGACTCCTACGGACCTACTTCGGAATGTATCGGTTCGAGTGGCAAGACGATCCATCGGTCGAGTTCCATCTTGGATATGGAGACTGGATCCGGCTGCTGGTTTGCAATGGGCTGCAGGTCACCAATCTGATCGAGCTGCGGCCGCTTGAAGGCTCCACGACTCGCTACCCATTCGTCACACCCGACTGGGCGCGACGATGGCCCTCCGAGGAAGTGTGGAAAGCTCGGAAGAACTGATCGGTCGGAGGCTATTGAGCGGCGCGAAGCGGTTCACACATCTTCGCGCCTGTGAAGGCCCTGGTCTCTACTGATCACTTGCGGTGGGTGCCTCGCCCATGTGGGGACCTCGAACGGCCTCAGCGGCAGGGTCGGTTCGCTGGCGAGGCTCGGCACACATCCAGGCAGCAACGAAGTGCCCTCACCAAATGTTCCGGGCCCACCTGCGGGCTAATGTGAGGTCGATCGAGCCTCTTGGCGAGTCCCCGAACCGCCACATGCTGCACGACCGGTCGTCCATGACTAGCGCGATCGACCCCAGGGCTCCGCCCGGGTCCGCGTCGGCGGTGTAACGGTGCTTCGAGCGGCGATGGTCGTGGCCGAGACATCGATCCCGAGTTTCAGGAGCTCCCCTCGGATCCTGAGGTAGCCCCACCTGGGGTTCTCCCGGCCCAGCCGAAGGATCAGACGCTTGATCGAGGGATCGAGCGGAGGGCGACCGACCGCCCCGGGCCACGCACGCGCCTTCTCTTCAGGAGGTCCCGGTGCCATCTCGCCAGCGTGTCCGGGCCGACCTGGAAGCTCCTCCATCGGTCTTGGGACAGGAGCCGGGCCGCCGCCGCGAGGAACGCCCGATCCGCCGTTGGTGAAGAGGACACGCCTGCCGCCTCGCCGGAGGACCTTGAGCTGGTGGTGGAGCACGACGGTCTCAAGATCCAGCTCATCGAGGCCGCAGCGCACGAGCACGCGGAGCAGGCCGCAGAGGAGCCGGTAGCGGATGGACCAGAGCATCCGGGTCAGTCTGAGGGCGGGTCGGCAACCTGGCGAACGGCCAGGTCGGAGCCCCGATCGAGTTTCTTTACCCCACAGGCCAGGAACACGAGGACCCCCCGAACCTTCCCCGGGCAAACACCCGACTACTCTGCCGGAGGAGGCATCAGCAGGGCAAGGGAGCGGCTAGGCGTAGGCCGCGGCCGCGGCGTCCCGCCCCCACCAGATGGCCTGCGACAGGGACCGGAGCAGGATCTCCGCCGACGCCAGGTTCGTTGCCACCGGCACCCCGTGGACGTCGCACACCTTGAGGAGCGCCTGGATGTCGGGCTCGTGCGGGTGGGCGGTGAGGGGGTC
>JBOGVH010000180.1:0-1732 GCA_050695235.1 Actinomycetota bacterium | reverse complement strand
GGTGGTGGGCGAGGCGGACGACGGGGAGGCGGCGGTCCGCCTGGCGTCCGAGCTCACGCCGGACGTGGTGCTCATGGACATCCGGATGCCGGGGGTGGATGGCCTTGAGGCGACGAGAAGGATCGCCCAGGACGAGCGACTCGACCGAACCCGGATCATCATCCTCACCACGTTCGACGTCGACGAGTACGTGTTCGAGGCGCTGCGCGTGGGCGCGAGCGGGTTCCTCGTCAAGGACACGGAGCCGGCGGAACTCGTCCAGGGCGTGCGGGCCGTTGCCCGTGGCGACGCGCTCCTTTCCCCCGGCGTGACCCGACGGGTGATCGGGGCCCTGGCCGATCGCGGGGCGGACCCGACGCTTCCGCCTGGTTCGAACCCAGACCGGGTCCTCGCCACCGTGATGTTCAGCGACATCGTGTCCTCGACCGAACGAGCGGCAGAGATGGGGGATCGGCGATGGCGCGACCTGCTGGACCGCCACGACGCGCTGATCCGACGGGCCCTGGCACAACACGGAGGACGCGAGGTCAAGACGATCGGTGACGGCTTCCTGGCCGTATTCGACGCTCCCGCTCGGGCCATCCGCTGCGCGGTGTCCATCCGCGACGAACTCCGGGACGAGGGCCTCGAGGTCCGCATCGGGCTGCACTCCGGGGAGGTCGAGTTGCGCGGTGACGACGTGGGAGGGATCGCGGTGCACATCGGTTCGCGAGTGGCCGAGTCGGCCCGGCCGGGCGATGTCGTCGTGTCGAGCACGGTCAGGGATCTCGTCACCGGATCCGGCATCGGGTTCGTCGAGCGGGGCGAGCACTCCTTGAAGGGGGTGCCTGAGCGATGGCGGCTGTACGCCGTCACCGATACGGCCCCAGCGTGAGCCATCCCGGAAGCCACGGGCGGCGATGGCCTACGCTTCATCGATGATCAGGGTTCTCCTGGCCGATGACCAGGCCCTGGTGCGAGCGGGCTTCCGGGCCCTGCTCGATGCTCAGGACGACATCGAGGTCGTCGGCGAGGCCGGCGATGGTGAGGAGGCCGTTCGCCTGGCCACCGAGCTCACGCCGGATGTCGTGCTCATGGACATCCGCATGCCAGAGGTGGATGGCCTCACTGCCACCAAGCAGATCGCAAAGGACGACCGCCTCGATGGCGTCCGGGTCGTGATCCTCACCACGTTCGGGCTCGACGAGTACGTCTTCGACGCGATCCGTTCCGGGGCGAGCGGGTTCCTGGTGAAGGACACGGAGCCGGCCGAGCTCATCCAGGCCGTCCGGGTGGTGGCGGGCGGCGAGGCACTGCTTTCACCGACCATCACCAGGCGCCTGATCGAGGAATTCGCGGCCCGGACGAAGGAGACGCCTCGAACGGGAGGCCTCGAGCAGCTGACCGATCGCGAGCGCGAGGTGATGGCCCTCGTCGCGGCCGGACTATCAAACGAGGAGATCGCTGGGCGGCTGTTCGTGAGTCCCGCCACGGCCAAGACCCACGTGAGCCGGGCCATGGTCAAGCTCGGAGCCCGCGACCGGGCCCAACTCGTCGTCTTCGCCTACGAGTCCGGCCTGGTCGCGCCGGGTCGGGCCGAGTAGCCCCCGGTCGTACGCCGCCCCTTGCCGCTACGCCCCCGGACGTAGACCGGAAAGCCTCCTCCCAGGCGACGTCACCCCGCTCCCTCTCCGAGACGATGGATTCGACGCGACACGGAAGCCATGAGACGCCGGATCTGGCAGGGGCTCGG
>JBOGVH010000179.1:0-11946 GCA_050695235.1 Actinomycetota bacterium | reverse complement strand
CCGCAACGGCGTCGACTCCGGCTTCGGCCGCATGGCGTGCCAGGGTGACCGTGTCGGCGGTGGTCTGCGCCCCACAGTGCGCGGCTACTGGGAAGCGCGGCGGTCGAACGGCGAGGAACAGTTCCGTGGCGCGCTTGCGCTCCTCGAGCGACAGCAGGATCCCCTCGCCGGTGGTGCCGCAGGCCAGGAGGCCGTCGATCCCTCCATCGGCCATGAATCCCACGAGGGGGCCGAAAGCGTCCTCGTCCGGCGATGCACCATTCGACGTGAGCGGCGTCACGGAAGCGGCGATGGCTCCCCGAAGCATGGCCTCGACTCTATCGGCTGATGTCGGCGGCCGGGAGCTACGGTCCGATGGTGGAAGGGGATACCGGAATCGGCATCGAGCCGCCACGAGGAGTATCCGGCTCGAACCTCATGCCTCTCGAGGATCAGGGCGATCGTGAGGACCGCCCGGTGACGAGCGATATCGGAATGGACATGGTGTCGACCAGCCCCCCGTTCTCCACCGGTCGCCGGCTACGTGATCCTCGTCGCCCGGGAGGTGTCGGGCCTCTCCCAACGAACGCTGGCGATCCTCATGAGGACCTCGCAGCCAACGGTGGCGACGCTGGAGACCGGTTCGCGCATGCCCACGGTGAGGACGCTCATGCGCGCGGCCACCGCGGCCGGACTCGAGCTGGTGCTTGGGCTCCGCGATCCGGATTCGGACCCTCCCCTGCCTCGCGAGCTGGCCGACTTCGTGCTCCTTGGAGCGTTGCGGTTCGAGCCACACGACGGCCTCGCGGACTTCGTCGTGATCAGGGAGCCAGGTCCATTCGTCGGGCCACGCGACTAGAGCGTGGGCGGTTCTCGCCGCTCGAAGGCCCTGCCCGGCGCGAACGGGCTCGACTCGGCCTTCCCGGTGACCAGATCGATCAGGAGCCGGCTCCCGGCCGGACCGAGCATGATGCCGTGGCCGCTGTATCCGGTGTTCACCCAGAGTCCTTCGATCGACAACGGGCCGATCAGCGGCCGGTGGTCGGGCGTCATCGTGTACTGCCCCGCCTGAAGGAGCCACGGGGCAGCTCCTCGATCCCACACCTCCCGCCAGAACGGCACCACTCTCGCCACCGAGAACGGGCTGGTCGGATCGAGCAGCTGGAAGGCGAAGGCCGGGTCGACCGGGATGTTGTCGGCGGGTGGACTCTGCGGAGTAGCCGGGTCGGTGAACAGGAGCCACGCGCCGGCGAGCGCGGGGCGCCAGTGGACCCCGGTGTCCTCGTCGATCGTCATCGGGGCGTGGGGCGGCACCTCGGGGACCTCGGGCAGGATCAGTTTCTGACGCCGGACCGTGACGATCGGGAGGTCGATCCCTTCGGCCCCGGCAAGGAGTCCCGACAGGGGCCCCGCGGCGATCACCGCGACATCGGTGGGGATGACCCCCTTGGTCGTTCGGACCCCGGTGAGCCTGCCACCCGATGCGACGAAGCCCGTCGCCGCGCAGTCCACCATCACGTCGGCTCCCGAACCATGCACCAGGCCGAACGTCAGCTGCGTCGTGTCCAAGAAGCCGTCCCCGCCCCGCCATCTCGCCTGGACGACGTTCTCATCCACGTACGCAAACCGCCGGCGCACCTCGTCGCCCGTGAGCACTTCGACGTCGCCCTGCCCCCATTCGTGCAGTCTGGACACAAGCGCGCGCTGGCGTTCGGCATTGCGCTCGTCGGTCGTGAGCCAGAGATAACCCTGCTGGCGGACGCGGAGGTCGTACTGGTCCTGCCGGGTGACTTCCCGGAAGTTCAGGAACAGCTCGGTCGACTCGCGGACGAGCGTCAGCTCCTCCAGATCGTCGAATTGAAGGCGGAAGGCGCCAGCCGCGACCGGCGTGGTGAGCGTGCACAACGCCGGCCGGGCCTCGACGAGGAGCGGCTTGAGGCCGGCTTGAGCGGCGTGGAACGCCGTGGCCGCACCGATCACACCGCCGCCGATGACGGCGAGCTCCGCCGATGCCGGCGGCTCGGTCAGGTACTTCACGAAGTCCGTTCTTCGATGGCGGTGATCAGTTCGCGGCAGAACGCCGGGATGTCGTTCACCACACGCCCCCACACGATGGCGCCGTCGCGGAAGGCCGGCTCATCGACCCACGCCGCCCCCGCGTTCACCAGGTCGTCCTTGATGCCGAGGCTCCCGGTGGCCCGGTGCCCGCCGACGATGCCGGCGGAGATGCCGACCAGCCCGGCGTGGCAGATCAACCCGACGATCTTTTCCTGGCCGTAGGCCTTGGCCACCAGGCTGGTGACCTCCTCGTACCGACGAAGCGTGTCCGGGGCCCACCCGCCGGGAACGACGACCGCGTCGAAGTCATCGGCGGAGACGTCCTTCGCCGCGACGTCGCTGGTGGCCTCGAGGGCGTGCTTCCCCCGGACCGTCTCGCCGCCCGCGATCCCGACCACCGTGACCTCCGCTCCCTCCTCGCGGAGGCGCATGACCGTCACCCAGAACTCGAGGTCCTCGAACCCCTCCGCCAGGAATACCGCGACCTTGCGACCCGACAACCGCTGACCGTCCGACATGATGGCCTCACCTCCGCCATCCGAGACTACCGCTCCGATGCTTCGAGGTGGGCCGGAATCAGCTGCGGATCTGGGCGAACCGGTAGCCGACGCTTCGGATCGTCTGGATCAGCGACGCGTGGTCGGGGCCGAACTTCGCGCGAAGGCGGCGGACGTGGACGTCGACCGTCCGCATGCCGCCGAAGTAGTCGTACCCCCACACGCGGGCCAGGATGTCCTCTCGCGTGAATACCCGGCCCGGACTCGACGCGAGGAGCTTGAGAGCTCGTACTCCATGTACGTGAGGTCAAGGCTGCGCCCGTCCATCATCACGAGATGCGTCGCGATGTTCAGGCGGAGCGGGCCTCGACGGATCACGTCGGGGCCGTCGCGCCCGGTCTTCAGGCTGAGCAGCCGCAGCCGGGCTGCGAGCTCTTCGGCCACGTACGGCAGGCGGACGAACTCGTCGCACAGGTGCTCCCTCCCTGCCAGCACCCAGAGGTCCATGGGATCGACCAGCCAGACGAGCGGCAGGTGGCGGAACCCCTCGGCCGAACGGAGCTCCTCGGACATCCGGATGGTCTCCTTGGGGCCGGTGGCGGCGGCCACGAGGGCGACTGGAGGGGTCGAAGGAGGTGGCTCGCGGGTGCCGGCCAGCACGGGCCGGTAGCCGAGGACGGTGAGGTCCGCGACCAATCTGGCGCGCAGGTCCTCGTCGTCGCCGACGACTAGGACCTGCTCCGCCCGCCTGGCGATGGCCTCCGCCTCCTGCACGCGGACGGCTCCTCCCAACCGGGAGCCAAAGCCAATGCCCTCGTCCACCGTCTGCACCGACACCGTCGCCTCCACGAGCACCGTCGAAGTTGGGCGACCCTACCGCCCGATCGGATGGCCGCGGGTTTCCGGGGCGTAAACACTGCGTTACGGCGAGGGCTCGGGCACGCCTTGCGCACCATCACCGGAAGTTCACGGGCACGAAATGCGCCGGAAACGTTGCATCCCTAGCTTCGCCCTCCAATCGGACTCAGGAGGGAGAGCGCTTGGAGCGCGACGCCTGCGGGATCGGGTTCGTCGCGGACGGCGCGGGGCGCGCGAGGCGAGAGATCGTCGCGCGGGCCCTGGAAGGACTGTGCCGCCTGCGTCACCGGGGCGCGGTGGACGCCGATGCTCGGACGGGCGATGGAGCGGGGCTCTTGGTCCCGATCCCCGCGAAGTTCCTCGCTCGCCAGGTCGGAGGGGCCGATGCGGAGGCCGCCGGGTTCGGGGTGGCCATGCTGTTCGGGCGCAGCGACGACGGCGACACCCGGTCGGCGGTGGCCGAGGCGTGCGCGGCCGAGGGCATCCGCGTCGTGACGTGGCGGGAGGTCCCCGCAGAGCCCGCGGCGCTCGGCGCGCGAGGACGCTCGACGATGCCGTGGATCCTCCAGACCATCCTCGAGCCGCCCGACGGAGCGTCCGCCAGGGAGTCCGAGCGTCTGGCGCTCCGGGCCCGTCGCAGGATCGAGCGCACCGCCCGGGTGCGAGGCGTGCCCCTCTATGTGGCCTCGCTATCGTTTCGCACGATCACCTACAAGGCGCTCGTCGCCGCCGACCAGCTGGCCGCGTTCTACCCGGATCTCCGCGACCCCGCGTTCGAGGCCTGGTTCGCCATCTTCCACCAGCGCTACTCGACGAACACGGCCCCCACCTGGGAGCGGGCTCAGCCGTTTCGGATGCTGTGCCACAACGGCGAGATCAACACGATTGCCGGCAACGTGCATCGCATGCGGGGGCGTGAGGGCCGGCTGGGTTTCCCGAACGCTTCGGACGAGGAACTGTTCTCGCCGGCCATGGACGAAGAGGGTTCGGACTCCGCGATGCTCGACGAGTCCGTTGAGCTCCTGTCGCGTGGAGGGCCGGGCGGGGGGCGCGACGTCCGCCACGCCATGGCCATGCTGGTCCCGGCGGCCTGGGAGTCCGATCCGGACCTGACCAAGGAAGTGCGCGCGTTCTACCGATGGCACGAGTCGTTGGTGGAGCCGTGGGACGGCCCGGCCGCGCTGGTGTTCACCGACGGTTTCGGGGTCGGAGCGGCCCTCGACCGAAACGGCCTGCGGCCGCTCCGGTACGCCGCATGCGAGGACGGATTCGTGGCCTGCGCCTCGGAGGCAGGGGCCGTGGACACCTCCGGACACGGGTCGGTCCGGCGAGGAAAGCTCGGCCCGGGGGAGATGCTGTTCCTCGACCCCCGGGGCGGGGGCTTGCAGCGCGATCCCGTCGCTCGCGTGGCCCGCCGGCGCCCGTATGCCGCCTGGCTCCGGGCCCATCGCGTCGCCGGTTCGGCCGGCCGGCCCGATCCCTCCGTTCCTCACGACCTCCTCCGACGCCAGGTCGTCCACGGCTACACGCGCGAGGACCTGTCGCTTGCTCTCCGTCCCGCCGCGAGCAGTGGCAAGGAGCCCACGCTGTCCATGGGGGACGACGCCCCCATCGCGCCGTTCAGCGAGCATCGCCGTCCGCTGGCCAACCACTTCAAGCAGCGGTTCGCCCAGGTGACGAACCCGGCGATGGATCACCTGCGGGAGCGGTTGGTGATGTCGCTCCGCGTCCTGCTCGGGCCGAGGGAACCGATCCTTTGGGAGCGCCCCGAGGCCGGCAGGCTCGTCGAGTACCCCACCTTCCTATTGCTCGGCGTGCCCGACGGCGAGCGACTGGACGCGACGTGGCCGGCGTCGCATGGTCCGAGCGGGTTGCGAGCCGCCATCCTTCGCCTGGGGGAGGAAGCGGTGGAGGCAGCGCGACGCGGCGCCTATATCCTCGTGGTGACCGATGAGGCCGCCGGTCCGGACCGGTGCCCGATCCCGTCGTTGCTCGCCGCCGGCGCCGTGAACGCGTCGCTCGTCCGGGCGGGCCTGCGGTCCAGGGCCTCGATCGTGGCCCAGTCCGACGACGCCCACGATTCTCATCACCTGGCGTGCCTCGTCGCCGTGGGCGTGGAGGCCGTCCATCCCAGGCTGGCCCTGCAGAGCGCCGCGTCCCTCGGCGGCTCGAACGGCGACGGGGAAGCCCTGGTGGCCCGGTTCGCCAGCGCGATGGAGGAGGGGGTGCTCAAGATCCTGGCCAAGCAGGGCATCTCCTGTCTGGATTCCTACCGGGGCGGGCAGGCCTTCGACCTGTTGGGGCTCGGGGCGGAGGTCGTGGAGACCTGTTTCCCCGGGGCGGCATCGCCGATCGGGGGGATCGGCTTCGAGCGGATCGCCATGGACCAACTGGAGCGACACGCGGCGGCGTTCGGGCCGGAGAAGGCGCAACTGCCGAACCCGGGGTTCGCTAAGTTCCGCCGGGGCGGAGAGCACCACGCATCGAACCCCGACGTGGTGCGGGCGCTGCATCGGGTGGTGGATCCCGGACTCGAGCGGTTGCGCTCCACCGCAGCCGGGGAAGACGGTGAGACCCGAGTCAACGACGTTCGCGCCGCCCGGGCGAACGATCTCCGCGCGGCCCATGCCCTTCGCGGGGCGGTGGCCCAAGGCGACCGCGATCGCTCGGCTCTCTACCGGCGGTTCTCCGAGCTCGTCCAGGCACGGCCGCCGTCCGCGCCGCGGGACCTCCTCGGCCTCCAACCCGCGGGGCCCCCGGTCCCGACGGTGGAGGTGGAGCCGGCGTCCGCGATCCTGCTGAGGTTCTCGACCGGGGCGATCTCTCACGGGGCCATCTCGAAGGAGGCACACGAGACCCTGGCGATCGCCATGAACCGGATCGGCGGGCGCTCCAACACGGGCGAGGGCGGTGAGGATCCGGCCAGGTACCGGACCGAGGCGAACTCGCGGATCAAGCAGGTCGCGTCCGGGAGGTTCGGCGTGACGCCCGAGTACTGTGCCTTCGCCGACGAGCTCCAGATCAAGATCGCCCAGGGCTCGAAGCCCGGCGAGGGTGGGCAGCTCCCCGGCCACAAGGTCACCGACGAGATCGCGCGGCTGCGGCACACGCAGCCCGGGGTGGCCTTGATCAGTCCGGCGCCGCACCACGACATCTACTCGATCGAGGACCTCGCACAGCTCGTGTTCGACCTGAAGCAAGTGAACCCGGTGGCGGAGGTCTCGGTGAAGCTGGTGGCGGAGACGGGAGTCGGGACGGTCGCGGCCGGAGTGGCGAAGGGCCTGGCCGAGATCGTGCACCTCGCAGGGGCCGACGGAGGCACGGGAGCCTCGCCACTCGGATCGATCAAGAACGCCGGCCTGCCTGGGAGATCGGACTGGCGGAGACGCAGCAGGCCCTCGTCGAGAGCGGGCTTCGCGGCCGGGTGCGACTTCGTGCCGACGGCGGGCTGAAGACGGGACGCGACGTCGTGATCGCCGCGCTGATCGGCGCCGACGAGTACTCGTTCGGGACGGCGGCGCTGCTGGCGGAGGGCTGCATCATGGTCCGGACGTGCCACCTGGACACGTGTCCCGTGGGGATCGCCACCCAGCGGTCGGATCTCCGCGCCAGGTTCGCCGGGACCCCGGAGATGGTGGCGACCTACCTGGAGGCCGTGGCGGAGGAGGTGCGTGAGCTCCTCGCGGGGATGGGTCTCCGGTCGGTGGACGAGGCGGTGGGCCGCTCCGATCTGCTCCGCCTTCGCGCCGTCGATGGCCGAGCCGGGGAGGTCGACCTGGGGGCGTTCCTGCCGCGCGCAGAAGGTGAACGCCGTTTCGGCGGCCACCTCGCGTTGCAACGCCCTCGGTCGTCGCTGGGCGACCGGCTATATCACGACGCCTGGGAGTCGGTGTGGTCGGGGGGCCGGGCGGAGCTCTCCTACCCGATCGGGAACGCCGACCGGGCCGTTGGGGCCCGGCTCGGCGGCGCCATCGGACGGGAATTCGGTGAGTCCGCGCCGCCCGGCTCGGCCCGGGTGACGTTCCGAGGATCGGCCGGGCAGTCGTTCGGCGCCTTCCTTGCCGCGGGGACCGAGTTCCGGCTGATCGGGGAGGCGAACGACTACGTCGGGAAGGGAATGGGCGGCGGGTGCCTGGTGATCCTCGCACCTCGCGACGATGCGGGTGACCCGCACCTCGCCGGGAACGTCGTGCTGTACGGGGCGACCGGAGGCGAGCTGTTCGTGGCGGGACGGGTCGGCGAGCGGCTCGCGGTCCGAAACTCCGGGGCCACGGCCGTTGTCGAGGGCGCGGGGGACCACGCCTTCGAGTACATGACCGGGGGGATCGTCGTCGTGCTCGGACCGGTCGGTTGCAACCTTGGTGCGGGGATGACCGGCGGCCGGGCCTTCGTCCTGGATGCGGCCGACGGGCTCGCCGGGCGGGTGAACGCCGAGCTGGTCGAGGTGTCGAATCCGAGCCCCGAGGATCTCGGGGTGCTCAGGGCCCTCATCGAACGCCACGCGGAGCTCACCGGCTCCGCGCGAGCTCACGAGGTCCTGGCTTCGTGGCCCGATGCGGACTGCCGATTCACGCGCGTCGCCCCTCGGGAGGACGTCGTGGTCATCACGCAGCGGAACGAGGGCACCCCCCCTCACGCGAAGGAGCGCGTCGCGGTCGCCGCCCCCGCTTCGAACTGAGCCGCTTCGGTCGAGCCGGGAACCGCCAGGGTCGGCGAGTCCTCACCGATGGTCCTCGACACGTGCTCGCCTGCCAGGAGAGTTCGGTCCGATAAGCGACAGGCCGACGAGGGCCGGCCCGGACGCGCCTACGCTACCGGTACGCCGACCGGCGGGTTCGTCAGGAAGTTGAACAGTCGTTCAAACATCGTTAAGGCAGTCTCCCGGAGCACCGACCGGCATGTCAAGTCGATCTACGGCACGATCTTGGAGATGGGGATCTCCAGGATGTCGGTTGCGCCCTTCGACTTCAGCAGCGGGATCAGCGTGTTGACCGTGGCCTTGTCGACCACGGTCTCGATGGCGTAGCCGCCGTCGGACAGCTGGGACATGGTCGGCGACCTCATCGACGGGACGACGTCGAGCACCGCCCGAAGTTGCTCCTCGCTCACGTTCAGCTTGATCAGGACGCGACCCTCCGCCCGCAGCGCGCCGAGGAGGAGCGTCGTGAGGTCGTCCATGGCCGCACGCTTCGTGGGGTCGCCCGCCGAGGCTCGGTTGGCGATCAGGAGCACCTCGGATTCCAGGAGCGTCTCGATGACCCTCATGCCGTGGGCCCTGAGCGTGCTGCCCGTCTCGGTCACGTCCACGATGGCGTCGACGATCTCGGGCACCTTCGCCTCGGTCGCGCCGTACGACCAGACGACGCGCACCGGGATGCCGAGGTCATGGAAGTATCGACGCGTGAGGTTCACGTACTCGGTGGAGATTCGTGAATCGGCCGGGAGCTCCTTCGCGCTGTTCGCCGGGTGGTCGCCGGGAACAGCGAGCACGATCCGCACGCCCCGGCCGGTGCCGCTCTTCGCGTACTCGAGCGAGGCGAGGACCTCGACGTCGGCCCCCGTCTCGTCGATCCAGTCCCGTCCGGTGATGCCCAGGTCGAACAATCCGTCCTGGATGTAGGTCGGGATCTCCTGCGGCCGCAGTAGCGAGACGCGCTCGATGCGTTCGTCGTCGACCGTTCCGTGATAATCGCGCGGGGAGCCCCGGCGGACGTGCAGGTCTGCGGCCTCGAGCAGGCGGAGGGTCTGCTCTTCGAGCGAGCCCTTGGGGATGACCAGGCGCAACATCAGAGCCCCCGGTGGAAGCAGCTTCGCTGGCCCAGGTGGCAGGCCGGCCCGACCTGGCGGACCCGGACGAGCAGCACGTCACCGTCGCAGTCCACCCGGACCTCCTCCACGTGCTGGACGTGGCCGCTGGTCTCGCCCTTGCGCCACAGCTCGTTCCGTGAACGGCTCCAGAACACGGTCCTGCCCTCGTCCAGGGTTCGCTCTACCGACTCCCGGCTCATCCAGGCCATCATCAGCACCTCGTCGTTCTCGGCGTCCTGGACGATGGCCGGAAGCAGGCCGCGTTCGTCGAACGTCAGCGCGTCGAGTTCCACCCGCTCCATCACAGCCGCACCGGGATCCGCTCTCGGGCCAGGCCTTCCTTGACCTCCCGGATGGAGAGCTCGCCGGAGTGGAACCGGGACGCGGCGAGCACCGCATCGGCCCGTCCCTCGGTGAGTGCCCGGGCGAAATGCTCGATCGATCCAGCTCCCCCGCTGGCCACCACCGGGACGGCCACCGCCGTGGACACCGCCTGAAGGAGCTCCAGGTCGTACCCCTCGCCGGTCCCGTCGCGGTCCATCGACGTCAGCAGGACCTCGCCGGCCCCGCCACTCTCCGTGGCCTCGACCGCCCACTCGACGGCGTCGCGCTCGGTCGGCGTGCGGCCCGCCTCGACCACGACTCTCCACCCATCGCCGTTCCGCCGCTTCGCGTCGATCGCCACGACCATGCACTGCGTGCCGAACCGGTCCGCGCACCGGGACAGGAGGGCCGGCTCACGAACGGCGGCGGTGTTCAGCGAGACCTTGTCCGCGCCGGCCCGGAGCAATGTCCAAACGTCGTCCTCGCTCCGGACGCCTCCCCCCACGGTGAGCGGGATGAACACCTGCTCGGCGGTCCTCGAGATCACGTCGAAGGTGGCCCGCCGGCCCTCGACCGTCGCCGTGATGTCGAGGAACACGAGCTCGTCGCCGCCCTCCGCGTCGTACCGCGCCGCCAGCTCCACGGGGTCGCCCGCGTCACGGAGGTCCTCGAACCGAACGCCCTTCACCACCCGGCCGGCGTCGACGTCGAGGCACGGGATGATCCGCTTTGCCAGGGTCATCCCCGGACCACCTCGCCCAGCTGCAACGTCTCGGCGTAGAGGGCTTTGCCCACCACGGCTGCCTCGACGCCGACGTCCCGGAGGGCCCACACGTCGTCGGCCTTGCGCACACCGCCGCTCGCGATCACCGGCAGCTCGGTCAGCGCGAGCACTCGCTCGTACAGCGTCAGATCCGGCCCGTCCATCGTCCCGTCCTTCTGGATGGAGGTGACCAGGAACCGGGGCGCGCCGGCGTCCTGCAGGGACGAGACGGCCTCCTCCAATCGAGGTCCCTGCTTCCGCCATGCCTCGACCATCACGTGCCCGTCCTGTACGTCGATGGCCACCACGACCTGGTCGTGGAACTGTTCGACGGCCTCTGCGAGGAACCCGGGATTGAGGGCAGCGGACGTCCCCAGGATGGCCCGGGCCGCCCCGGCCTCCAGGGCCCGCTCGACCGCGTCGATCGTTCGCAGTCCCCCGCCGAGCTGCACCGGCACGGCCACGTTCCGGCAGATGGCCAGGATCACCTCGGCGTTCGACCCCGTCCCCAGCGCCGCGTCCAGGTCGACGACGTGCAACCGTCGAGCACCGTCGGCCTCGAACCGCCTGGCCACCTCCACGGGGTCGTCGTCGTACACCGTCTCGGCCGTCGGGTCGCCCCGGAACAGCCGCACGCATCGCCCCCCGTGGAGGTCGATCGCCGGGATGACGATCACGTCGCCGCCTCCTTCACGAATGCCTCGTAGATGGCCAGGCCCGCGTCGCTCGACTTCTCCGGGTGGAACTGGGTGGCGAACACGTTCTCGCGCGCGATCGCCGCGGAGAACGGCCGGCCGTGCTCCGCCGTCCCAACGGTCACGCCGGCCACGACGTCGGCCGCATAGGAGTGGACGAAGTAGAAGCTGGTGCGGCTGGGGAGGTTCCGAACGTACGGGTGCTCCGAGACCCAGTCCACCGTGTTCCATCCCATGTGCGGAACCTTCACCATCGGCGGCAACTTCCTGGCCTGTCCGGGGACGATCCCCAGGCCCTCCTGGGGATCCTCCTCGCTTCGTTTGAACAGGATCTGCATCCCCACGCACACGCCGAACAGCTGCCGACCGGTCGCCGCGAAGTCCCGGATGGCGCCGTCGAGCCCGCGGTCCATCAGGTTGCGCATGCACGCGCCGAAGTGCCCGACGCCGGGGACGACGAGGGCGTCGGCGGCGAGCGCGGCGCCGGCCTCGTCGACGATCTCCGGCACGCCTCCCACCCGTTCGATGGCCCGAGCCACCGAACGCAGGTTCCCCATCCCGTAGTCCAGGATCGCGATGGTCACAGGGCCCCCTTGGTGGAGGGCGTTCCGCCGCGCCCGGTCCAGGAGCACGCGTCCCCGAGCGCCCGAGCCAGAGCCTTGAACTCGGCCTCGACGACGTGGTGAGGGGATCGCCCTCGCACCAGCCGAACGTGCAGCGTCATCGGCGTCGCGACGGCGAAGGCCCGGATGAAGTCCTCCGTGAGCCCGGAGTCGTAGGCCCCGATGGTCTCCGCGGGCACGTCGACCTCGTGCACCACGAACGGCCTGCCGGACAGGTCGAGCGCAACCTCGACGGCGGCCTCGTCCAGCGGCACGGTGATCGAGGCGAACCGGCGGATGCCGCTCTTGTCGCCCAGGGCCTCGGCGAGGGCCTGCCCCAGCGCCAGCCCCACGTCCTCCAC
>JBOGVH010000178.1:0-5927 GCA_050695235.1 Actinomycetota bacterium | reverse complement strand
TCGCCGTGGTGGGCGGTCACTCCATCACCGATCCCGAGCCCAAGTACGGCATGGTGGCCATGGGGTTCGTGCCCGTCGAGCGGATCGTTCGGAACTCCACGGCGCCGGCCGGAGCCGCCCTGTTCCTGACCAAGCCGCTCGGTCTGGGCATCATCACCACCGCGATCAAACGGCAGATGGCCACCGACCTCCAGGTGAAGGCCGCCGTCGAGGTGATGACCACGCTGAACGCCGACGCATCGGCGGCCATGGTGGAGGGCGACGCGCGAGCCGCCACCGACGTGACCGGGTTCGGCTTCCTCGGGCACCTCCACAGGATGCTGGCCGCCTCGGGTGTGGCCGCGTCGGTCTTCGCCGGCGCCGTCCCGGTCCTTCCCGAGGTCCTCGATCTGGCCGGGGCGGACGTCGTGCCGAGCGGCACCCGGCGCAACCACGCCTACCTCCAGCCCTTCGTGGACTGGGGGCAGCTCACCGAGCCCGAGCAGCTCGTCCTGGCCGATGCCCAGACCTCCGGCGGACTCCTGATCGCCGCCGCCGACCCCGAGGACATGCGGCTTCGCCTGGTCGCACGGGGGGTTCTGGCCGTGGAGATCGGCCTAACCGAGGAGGGTGAGCCCGGCCACATCACGGTCGAGGGAAGGATCACGGCCGACTGAACCGCGATTCAGGGAATAGGGGCCCGCTGCTACAGTTATCGCTGTTGCAATGGTCGAGCTCGATACCCTCTTCGTCAAGGAGATCGTCGAACACGGGCTGCGGGAGCTCCCCAATGAGGCCTGTGGGCTGATCGCGGGGACCGACGGAAGCGCCGTGAAGGTGTTCACCATGCGCAACATGGACGGGAGCCCCATGTCCTACCGGCTCGACCCCATCGAGCAGCTGTGGGTCACGAAGGAGATCGAGGAAACGGGCTCCGAGCTGTGGGGCATCTACCACACGCACACGCACACAGATGCCTACCCCTCGGAGACCGATCGTGATCGGGCTCGGTGGGTGCAACCGTTCTACCCGGACGTGTTCTACGTGCTGGTGTCCCTGTCCGACCGGGACAACCCGGTGGTCCGAGCGTTCCGCATCACGGACGGCGAGGTCGCCGAGGAGGAGCTGACGATCCGATGAACCCGGGGTTCACCGAGGACCAGGTCCGCCGATACTCCCGCCACATCATCCTTGCCGGGATCGGGGGGGAGGGCCAGCGCAAGCTGCTCGATTCGAAGGTCCTGGTGATCGGGGCGGGCGGCCTCGGCTCTCCGGTTGCGATGTACCTGGCGGCAGCGGGAGTGGGCACGCTGGGGATCCTGGACTTCGACCGGGTGGACGAGTCCAACCTCCAGCGGCAGATCCTGCACTCGACCCCCGACGTGGGACGGCCGAAGGTGGCGAGCGCCGTGGATCGGCTCCAGGCCATCAACCCCACCATCGAGATCGTTCCGTACGACACCATCCTGTCCTCGTCCAACGCCTTCGAGATCTTGGAGCCGTGGGACGTCGTGGTGGATGGGACCGATAACTTCCCCGTGCGGTACCTGGTGAACGACGCGACACAGATGCTGGGCAAGCCCCTCGTCTACGGGTCGATCTACCAGTGGGACGGACAGGCCACCGTGTTCATGCCGGGCCACGAGGCGCCGTGCTACCGGTGCCTGTTCCCCCAGCCGCCGCCGCCGGGCACCGTCCCCTCGTGCGCGGAGGGTGGCGTGTTCGGCGTGCTGCCCGGCATCGTTGGGAGCATCCAGGCCACCGAGGCCATCAAGCTGATCACCGGCGTGGGCGAGCCGTTGATCGGCCGTCTCCTGCTGTTCGACGCCCAGGCCATGGACTTCGCCACCGTGCGCGTCCGGTGGGATGCCGATTGCCCGGTGTGCGGCAAGGAACCGACCATCACCGAGCTCATCGACTACGAGGCGTTCTGCGGCCTCGGGCCCGGAGAGGCCCCGCCGGAGGCCGAACACGGCGTCTCCACCACCGCGTAGCCAGAAGGAGTGACGAAGATGTCGGTGCACGTGAAGCTCCCGACCATCCTGCGCAAGCATGCCGGCGGGGAGGCGCTGGTGGACGCCGAGGGCACGACGCTTCGCGACCTCCTGGCCAACCTGGAATCCCGATACCCGGGCATCACGAAGAACATCGTGGCCGACGATGGTGGCCTCCACCGGTTCATCAACGTCTACGTGAACGACGAGGACGTGCGGTACCTCGGCGCCCTCGAAACCAGCGTGAACGAGGGGGACACGATCTCGATCCTGCCCGCGGTGGCCGGCGGCCGGGCGTAGGCTGCCCGCCGGAGTGCTTCGCCCGATCGTTGCCCGGCCCGCTGGGATAATCGAGCGCGTGCGGTACGCGGACATCCTCGAGGCCATCGGCGAGACCCCGCTCGTCGGCCTTCGGGCGATGAGCCCGCAGCCGGCCGTTCGGCTGTGGGGCAAGCTCGAGGGGCAGAACCCCAGCGGATCGTTGAAGGATCGCATCGCCAAGCGGATGATCGAGGCAGCCCTTGCGTCGGGCGAGCTCACGCCGGAAAAGACCATCCTGGAGCCGACGTCGGGGAACACCGGCATTGCGCTTGCCATGGTGGCCCGCCGGATGGGGTATCGACTCACCGTGGTCATCCCGGACAACGCGAGCGAGGAGCGGATCCGCCTGCTCGAGCTGTTCGGCGCCGAGATCGTCTACTCCCCGGGGGACAAGGGGACGAACGGCTCGATCGAGGTGGCCAGGGCGCTGGCCCGCGACGACCGGTACTACATGCCCTTCCAGTACGGGAACCCGGCGAACCCGCTCGCCCACTACGAGGGCACGGGCGCCGAGATCGTCCGTGACCTCCCCGAGGTGACCCACTTCGTGGCGGGGCTGGGGACCGGCGGCACGCTCACCGGCGTCGGGCGTCGCCTCCACGAGCACGACCCCGGGATCAAGGTGATCGCCGCGGAGCCGGAGCTCGGCGACATGGTGTACGGCCTTCGATCCCTCGACGAGGGGTTCATCCCGCCGATCTTCGACCCATCCGTGCTGGACCGGAAGTTCCTCGTCAACTCGTCCGACTCCCTTCGGGCCACTCGGGAGCTGACCGAGAAGGAGGGGATCTTCGCCGGCATCTCCTCGGGGGCCGTCCTGTCGGTGGCCCAGCGGATCGCCGCGGAGATCGAGCGGGGGGATATCGTCTGCCTGCTCCCGGACGGAGGATGGAAGTACCTGTCGACGGAGGCCTGGGCCGCGGAGCTGGAGCGGGCCGAGAAGAGCGTCTCGGAAACCCTATGGTGGTAGCCGATGCCCGATAGCCGCCCGATCGGCGTGTTCGACTCCGGGGTCGGAGGTCTGACGGTGGCCCGGGCGGTCCTGGACCTGCTGCCGTACGAACCGATCGTGTACGTGGGCGACACCGCAAGGTTCCCCTACGGCCCGAAGTCACTTTCCGAGATCCGCACCTATGCCCTGGAGATCGCCGACTACCTCGTGTCGAGGGACGTGAAGATCCTCGTGGTGGCGTGCAATTCGATCGAGGTCGCTGCGATCCGCGACGTCACCGACGCGGCCATCCTCCCCGTGGTGGGCGTGATCGACCCTGGGGCGCGAGCCGCCGTCCGGGCCACCCGGAACGGCAGGATCGGCGTCATCGGGACGGTGGCGACCATCTCGAGCGGGGCCTACGATCGCGCGGTCGCGGCGACCGGAGCCTCCGTGGACCTGCTCTCCCGGCCGTGCCCCGCGTTCGTCGAGCACGTCGAGGACGGCGACACCTCGAGCGACGAGCTCCTTGCAGCCGCGCGCGCGTACCTGTCGCCGCTTGCGGATCAGCGGGTGGACACGCTAATCCTGGGGTGCACCCACTATCCGATGCTGTCGGGGCTCATCCAGATGGTGATGGGGGAGGACGTCGTGCTGGTCTCCTCGGCGGAGGAGACGGCCAAGGACGTCTACGCCACCCTCCGATCGCTCGATCTGCTGACGGGGCGGCGAGCCGAGCCCCGGCACGAGTTCCTGTGCACCGGCGATCCTGATCGATTCCGGTCGGTGGCCCAGCACTTCCTCGGTCCCGGCGTGGGCACGATCGATGCGGTAGCCGTTCAGCCTGTGGGAGGTGGCTCGTGGAGCTGATCGTCCTCGGCGCGAGCGGTACGTGGCCCGAGCCCGGGACGGCTACCAGCGGCTACCTGGTACGCCATGACCGGTTCAACGTCTGGGTCGACGCGGGCACCGGGACCCTGGCCAACCTGCAACGGCACATCGAGCTCCCCGAGATCGATGCCATCCTCATCTCGCACGAGCATCCCGACCACATGGTCGATCTGTACCCGTGCTTCTACGCCCGCCACTACGGCGGGCTCGGCGACCCGCACCTCCCCGTGTACGCCCCATCGGGATTCCCGGCAAGGGCGGAGGAGCTGGTCTCCGAGGAGAGCCGGAGGACGATGCGTGACGCGTTCGACTGGCACGAGGTGTCGCCGGGCGAGCGGTTCGAGGTCGGCCCGTTCAGGGTCCGAACCGAGCCGATGTCGCACCTCGGGCTGGTGGCGCTGGGGTTCCGGCTCGAGACCGATGGCACGGCGCTGGCGTACACGGGTGACACCGGGCCCACGTCGAAGGTCGAAGACCTCGGTCGCGACGCAGACGTGCTCCTGTCCGAGGCCACCTGGCAGGACGAGGACGACCTGTTGCCGTTCCACCTCTCCGCCCGCCAGGCTGCGGTGCACGCCCGCGAAGCTGGAGCGGGCCTGCTCATCCTCACGCACATCTGGCCCACATCCGACAGGGAGGTCTCGCGGGCGCAGGCCGCGGAGGAGTTCGACGGGCCGGTCGAGCTCGCCATCGAGGGCCTGCGGTGCCAGGTGGGGAAGTGAACGAGCGTCCCGACGGCCGGGGGCCGGCAGATCTTCGGCCGGTCAAGGTGGAGCTTGGCTATCAGGAGTGGGCCGAGGGCTCGGTGTTACTCGAGATGGGGCGGACCAAGGTGCTGGTCGCCGCGTCGTTCGACGAGCGGTCACCGCGGTTCCTCCAGGGCACGGGGAAGGGATGGGTGACGGCCGAGTACTCGATGCTTCCCCGAGCGACGGCGGAGCGAACCTCGCGCGAGGTGGGCAAGGGCCGGCCGTCCGGCCGAACCCAGGAGATCCAGCGACTGATCGGCCGGTCGCTCCGGGCGGTGACCGACCTGGCCAAACTGAGTGAAGGCACGCTCTGGATCGACTGCGACGTGCTCCAGGCCGACGCGGGGACGCGCACGGCGTCGATCACCGGCGGCTACCTCGCGCTCGCCCTCGCGCTGCGCGCGCTCGAAGAGCGCGGGGCGATCGCCACGGAGGTCCTCACCGACAGCGTCGCGGCCGTCTCGGCGGGGATGGTGGGAGGCCGGCCCGTGCTCGATATCTCCTATGAGGAGGACGCGGTGGCCGACGTCGACTTCAACGTGGTGATGACCGGCTCGGGCAGGTTGGTGGAGATCCAGGGCACGGCCGAAGGCACACCGTTCTCGCGCCAGGAGCTCACGGCGCTGGTGGATCTGGCCGAGACCGGCATCCAGCAGCTCACCGAGATGCAGCGGCACGTGCTCGGCGGGTGAGCTTCCCCGACCGGATCGCCATCGCCTCCCGGAACCCCGGCAAGATCGGCGAGATCCGGTCCATCTGCGCCGACTGGCCGGTGGGATGGATCACCGCGGATGAGCACGAGAGCCCGTGGCCCGACGTCGAGGAGACGGGAGCGTCGTATATCGAGAACGCGCAGTTGAAGGGGCGCGCGGTGGCCGCCAGCGTCGGCGTCCCCGCGGTGGCCGATGACTCGGGGATCGAGGTCGACGCGCTCGGCGGGGCCCCCGGGCCTCGCTCGGCGAGGTACGCGGGGGAGCGGGCCACCGATGAGCAGAACCTCCGGATGCTGATGCGCGCCGTGGCCGGCGTTCCCGCGGCGGGACGGACGGCCCGGTACCGGTG
>JBOGVH010000177.1:0-4255 GCA_050695235.1 Actinomycetota bacterium | reverse complement strand
GAGCTCCAGCGCCTGGCGGGGTGGGGGCGGACGTTCGGACTTCCCCTCGAGATCGTCTCGACCGATGAAGCCCTGGGGCGCTTCCCCCTGTTCGACCCAGAGGGCGTGCTGGGCGCGGCCCATCTCCCCACGGACGGGTATGTGGACCCGAGTGGCCTGACCATGGCCCTGGCGGAGGGCGCCAGGCGGCGGGGGTGCCGGATCCTGACCGACGCCCTGGTCACGGGCGTGGACGTGCGGGATGGGCTGGTCCACGCGGTGACGTTCGACGGGTGGGACACGATCCGCACGAACGTCGTCGTGGACGCCGGCGGCATCTTCGCCAACCAGCTCGGACGGATGGCCGGGGTGGAGGTGCCGTTGGTGCCGTTCGCCCATCAGTACTTGCTGACCGAGCCCATCGACGGCGTGCACCCGGGCCTTCCCACGCTCCGCGACCCGGACCGCCTCGTGTACTTCCGGGCGGAGGCCGGAGGGGGCCTGGTGGCCGGAGGGTACGAGCGCAGCCCGGCCCCGTGGGCCTGGGACGACAAGGGTCCACCGGCCGGTTTCAACAACGAGCTGCTCCCGGCGGACTGGCCGCGGTTCGAGCCGCTCGCCGAGGGCTGCTTCGGCGTCATCCCCGCCATGCAGTCCGCGGGCGTCGTGAGGATGATCAATGGGCCAGAGGCCTTCACCCCGGACGGCGAGTTCATCCTCGGTGAGGCCGACGTCCGGGGCTTTTTCGTCGCTGCGGGGTTCTGCGCGCACGGCATCGCGGGGGCCGGCGGCGTCGGAAAGGTGATGGCGGAGTGGATCGCTCGGGGCCGTCCTGACTTCGACGTGTGGAAGATGGACCTGCGGCGGTTCGGGCGCCACTACCGCAGCCGAACGTATGTCAGGGACCGGGCATCCGAGGTCTACGCCACCTACTACGACATCCACTTCCCGGGCCAGGAACGACGGGCGGGACGGCCCCTGAAGATGGCGCCGACCTACGCCCGCCTGGCCGGCCTCGGCGCCGAGTTCGGCGAGAAGGCCGGGTGGGAGCGTCCGAACTGGTTCCGGACCAACGAGGACGAGCGGTTCGAGGAGCTCCGCCCTCGGGGATGGGCCGGCCGGCACTGGTCGACCGCGATCCCTGCCGAGAACATTGCCACCAGGGAGCGGGCCGGCCTGTTCGACGAGACGAGCTTCTCCAAGATCGAGGTCTCGGGATCGGACGCGTGCTCGTTCCTCCAGCGGATCTGTGCGAACGATGTGGACGTTCCAGCCGGCCGAGTGGTGTACACGCAACTGCTGAACGAGCGTGGTGGGATCGAGTGCGACCTGACGACGACGCGGCTCGACCCGGAACGCTACCTGCTGATCACCGGCACGGCCTTCGGCCCCCACGATCTCGCATGGATCCGGGGATGGGTCGGGCCCGAGGACGACGTGGAGGTCCGGGACGTCACGTCGAGCCTCGCTTGCCTGGCCCTGTGGGGACCGAGGGCGCGGGACATCCTCTCCTCCGTAACGCCGGCCGACCTGTCCAACCAGGGGTTCCCCTACATGAGCCAGCGCGAGATCGTCGTCGGCGACGTCCCGTGCCTCGCGCTTCGGGTGACCTATATCGGGGAGCTGGGGTGGGAGCTGTACCCGCCGACCGAGTTCGCCCTCAGGCTGTGGGACGTTCTCGTCGAGGCGGGGCAACCGTTCGGACTGGTGCCGGCAGGGTACCGCGCCATCGACTCCCTCCGGCTTGAGAAGGGCTACCGCACGTGGGGCGCCGACATCACGCCGGAAGAAACCCCCCTGGAGGCGGGCTTGAGGTTCGCCGTGAAGCTGGACAAGGGCGAGTTCACCGGCAGGGATGCGTTGCGGCTGATCGCAGCGCACGGCCCCACGAAACGACTGTCATGCCTGGTCCTGGCCGATCCCCGGTCCGTCGCCCTGGGCAACGAGCCCGTGTTCGCCAACGGGAAGGTGGTCGGCCGCGTGACGTCCGGCGGCGTCGGCTACGCCGTCGGCAAGAGCATCGCCTTCGCCTACCTGCCGGCCGACCTGGCATCCACCGGCACGTTGCTCGCGGTCGAGGTGTTCGGCGAGCGCGTGGAGGCCGAGGTCGCCTCCGATCCCCTCTACGACCCGACCGGCGAGCGGATCCGGTCCTGACGGGGGACAGCCGAGCCAGGCCGCGATCAGGACCGTGCCTACCCCTGTGGCAGGGTGTGGTCGTGCAGATAGTTCTGGCCGTTCCAGTAGGCTCGGATCCGCTTCGTGGGCCACCCCTTGATGTCGAGATGCAGCTCGTCCGGCAGGTCGGCTCCCCCGGCGTCGATCAGGAGCTCGAACCCTCCGCCGGACAGGTGACGGAACTGGTGATCGGCCCCTGGGGACTGCGTGGACGCCTCGACGTAGGTGACGTTCCGGGAGGACGCCAACCGGTCGGTCCAGACGAACAGGTATCCGCCGCGATCCCTGACGAACTCGACGACCTCGTGGTTGGCGAGAACCTTCACCCCTCCAGGGTGCTGCCGGCAACAGTCATCGTCAAGCCCCGGCCGTGTCCCGAATCCATCGAGGAAAGTCCTCGGAATCGAACGCGGCGGCTGCCCGGTCCCATCTCTCGACCGCCCATCCCCAGAAGTCGTAGTCGATAGGTGAGATCCTCGCCTGGATGGCGGCCCACAGGGTCCACCCCACGTCCGCCATCACGGCCTGCAGGTTCATCCTTCCGAGCAGGTCGGCCCGCACCTCGCCGAAATAGGCGTCGCACAGCTCGGCACGGAGCTCCTGGTCGAAGCCGCATTCTTGTGCGGTGTCACCGAGCTCGAAACATGGGTCGTTGTTCCCGCTGTACTCGAAATCGAGGATCCACAGCTGCGTTCCATCGTCGATGTAGTTCTCGGGGAGAAGGTCGTTGTGGCAGGGTTTCGTTGGCGACGGGCGCTCACCGAACGCCTGCTCGACCTCGGCGACTTGTCGCATCCGGTCCCGGAAGCCGTCGGGGATCGTCACGCCGTGCTCGTCGCACACCTTCAGATAGAACTCGACCAGCCGGAACATGTCGAAGTCTTGGAGAAACCGGGGTCCCCCGTGGAGGCGCTTGAGGGAATCGCCCATCCGTCGAGCCATGGCTGGAGAGCGGAGCCGTTCCGCTGACATCGTCTCGCCCTCGATGAACTCCACAACCATCACGTTGAGCCCCGGGAGATACTCGAGGACCCTGGGCGCCACTCCGGTGGTGGCTGCGGCCTCGGCATTGTGCCGTTCGTTCTCCCGATCGACCGCGAGCAACTCCGTGGAACGTCCCGGGATCCGCACCACGTACCGCGCGCCGTCCGTCTCGACCAGATAGTTCGAGTTGGTCAGGCCCCCGGAGAGCGGGGAAACGGTGACTTCCTCACCCTTCCACAGTCCGATCCGTTCGACGATCTCCTCGACAGATCGCTCGTCGTTCACGCCGCCACTCGCGTGCGCTCGGGGTCGTACAGGACGTCGTTCGAGACCTCGGCGGGGATGAGCCGCCCGAAGACCTCGACCTGTAGCTGGGTCCCAGGGCCCATCTCCAGCGGAAGGTAGGCGAACGCCACGTTGCGGCGGACCGTGTACCCATACGCGCAACTCCGGAGCCGGGCCACCACCCGTCCCTCGGCGTGAACAGCCTCTCCTCCGTAGATCGTGACGTACTCCTCGTCGCCGACGACCACGGTGCGGATCCGTAGCCGAGAACCATCGTCGCGGGCCAGTACCAGCGCGTGCCGCCCGACGAAGTCACCCTTCTCCAGGTCAACGCAGAACCCCAGTGCTGCGTCGTAGGGAGTGTCGCTCGGCGTGATATCGGTCCCGAAGTAGCGGTAGCCCTTCTCGATGCGCAGCGAGTCCAGGACCCGGTACCCGCCCGGAGCGATGCCGTGGGGCCGCCCCGCAGTCATGAGCCGATCCCACACCTGAACAGCCCACGTCGGGTCGACGTAGAGCTCCCATCCCAGCTCGCCCACGTACGTGATCCGTTGGGCGAAGACCTGGGCCCCGGCGATCCGGATGGTACGGGCCGTTAGGAAGGGGAAGGACTCGTTCGAGACATCGTCGGTCGCGACCGACTTGAGCACGTCGCGGGCTCGAGGACCCCACAACCCGATCACGGAGAGCTCCTCGGTTGCATCTCGGAGGTCAACCGGTCCATCCTCCTCCCGGACGTTGGATCTGAGCCATCCGAGATCGCCGTCGACGTAACCTGCCCCGGTCACCACCCGGAACCGGCTCTTCGCCAGGCGCGTCACCGTAACGT
>JBOGVH010000176.1:0-2137 GCA_050695235.1 Actinomycetota bacterium | reverse complement strand
GGCGTGATCGACGTCCTGGTTGAGGAGGGGATGGTGGCCGCCGTGGGTGAGGCATCGATGCCGCGGGGAGCCACGGTCCTGGACTGCGGCGGCCTCGTGCTCGCGCCGGGGCTGGTCGATCTGCATGCCCACCTCCGCCAGCCGGGGCGTGAGGACAAGGAGACGGTCGAGACCGGATCCCGTGCAGCGGCGGTCGGCGGGTACACGGCCGTGGCGGCCATGGCCAACACCGATCCCGTCGCCGACAACGCGGCCGTGATCGAGGAGGTTCGATCGCTCGCAGCGCGCGGCGGCCTGTGCGACGTATTCCCCGTGGGCGCGATCACGAAGGGACTGGGCGGCGAGGAGATGGCCGAGATCGGGGAGATGGCCCAGGCCGGCGTCCGCGTCTTCAGCGACGACGGGCGATGCGTCCCGAGCGCTCGCGTGCTCCGCAACGCGCTCCGGTACGCGCGAGCCTTCGATGTCGTGATCGCCGAGCACTGTGAGGATCCGTCGCTGTCCGAGGGTGCCCAGATGCACGAGGGCCTGCACTCCGCCACGCTCGGGCTGGAGGGCGCGCCCGCCGAGGCCGAGGAGGTGGCGGTGTTCCGTGACCTCGCTCTGGCCCGGCTCACCGGAGGACGCCTCCATCTCTGCCATCTGTCGGCTGCCGGGTCGGTCGAGCTGGTTCGTCTGGCCAGGGCCTCCGGCCTGAGGGTCACGGCGGAGGTCACCCCGCACCACCTCGCCTTCAGCGACGAGGACCTCGTCGCCTACGACACGAACCTCAAGGTGAACCCGCCGCTTCGAACGGTGGAGGACCGGGACTCGCTTCGGGCCGCGATCGCCGACGGCACGATCGACGCGATCGCGACCGATCACGCGCCGCACGCGGTGGAGGAGAAGGAAGCGGAGTTCGACCAGTCGCCACCGGGCACGATCGGACTGGAGACGGCGCTGGCTGCGGTGGTCACGAACTTGGTGGAGCCGGGCCTCATCCGCCTGTCTCGGGCCATCGAGGCCATGTCCACGGCCCCGGCCCGGATCCTGGGGGCCGCCGACCACGGGGGGCCGATCGAGCCCGGCCGCGCCGCGAACTTGGTGGCGTTCGATCCGGCCGCCGACTGGCGGGTGGAGGCCCCGTTCGCATCCCGAAGCCGCAACTGCGCATTCCTGGGAAAACGGTTGCGGGGCAAGGTGATCCACACGATGTATCGGGGACGGCTGGTCGTGGCCGATGGGAAGGCGCAGGGATGAACGCCGCGGCCGCCCGCGGGGAGCGGCGGACGTGCCGGTAGGATCGCCCGCGCTCCTCGCGCTCGAGGACGGGACGGTCTTCCGGGGGCGGGGGTTCGGTGCCACGGGGGAAGCGTTCGGCGAGGCGGTGTTCAACACCGCGATGTCGGGCTACCAGGAGGTTCTGACCGACCCCTCGTACGCCGGGCAGGTAGTGGCCATGACCTGCCCGCATCAGGGCAACTACGGGACGAACCGCCACGACCCCGAGTCCTCTCGGGTACGCGTGGCGGCGTTCGCCGTTCGGGAGGCTTCACGCCGCGCGTCGAGCTGGCGGGCCGAGCGAACGCTGGGAGAGGAGCTCGCCAGCGCCGGGGTGGTTGGCATCGAGGGCATCGACACGCGCCGGCTCACCCTCCGCCTCCGGGAAGCCGGCGCCATGCGGTGCGGTGTGTCGACCGAGGACCTCGAACCCCGGTCCCTCGTGCGACGGATCCTGACGACGCCGGGCATGGAGGGGGCGGACCTGGCCCGGACCGTGACGGTCGCTGAGCCTTACGGGGCCGGACGCTTCGTCGGACCGCCCGACGGCTCGCGCCCCCCCGTGCTCAGGGTCGCGGCGTACGACTTCGGGATGAAGCGGAACATCCTTCGGCTGCTGGCCGCGGCGGGATGCGAGGTGACCGTGTTCCCCGCCGGAACGCCGGCAGCCGCCATCCTGACCGATGGGTTCGACGGGGTGTTCCTGTCCAATGGGCCGGGCGATCCGGCCGCCACGACCTACGGCGTGGTCGCGGCCAGGGACTTGCTGGGCACGGTGCCCGTATTCGGCATCTGTCTGGGTCATCAGCTGCTCGGGCTGGCGTTGGGCGGGCGGACCTACAAGATGAAGTTCGGCCACCGGGGGGCGAACCAACCC
>JBOGVH010000175.1:0-5035 GCA_050695235.1 Actinomycetota bacterium | reverse complement strand
GCCTCACTCTCGCCGTGGGCCGCTCGGTAGGCCCGGACGCCAGCGGCGCGGGCCCGGCCCTCGGCGACACGTCGGTCCGTGCCTTTGCCCAGCGCCTCGGCCAGGACCCTCTCGTAGGTCTCCTGGTCGAGCGGCGTTTCCTCTCGTCGGGCCATGTCGTCTCCTAGAGCGGTCCGGAGATGCCGCCGTCCTTGCGGATCCTCCAGAAGTGCACGGACAGGAAGAGCACCAGCACGAACGGCAGGGCCAGCACGTGCAGCACGTACCACCGCAGCAGGGTCTGCGGCCCGACCACCACCCCGCCCAACAGGATGAAGTTGGCCTGCTTGGCCACGAACGGGGAGTACCCGGCCAGGCTCGTGCCCACCGTGATGGCCCAGATCGCCAGTTGGTCCCACGGCAGCAGGTAGCCGGTGAACGACAGCCCGAGCGTGAGGAACAGCAGGATCACGCCGATCACCCAGTTGAACTCGCGTGGCGGCTTGTACGCGCCCGTGTAGAACACCCGGGCCATGTGGAGGGTCACGGTGAACACCATGAGGTGGGCGCCCCATCGGTGGAGGTTGCGAACCAGGTCCCCGAAGAACACCGACGTCCGGATGCTCTGCATGTCGCCGTACGCGACGGCCCCGCCGATGTCGGCCATGGGACGGTAGAAGAACATTAAGAAGATGCCGGTCACCGTGAGCAAGATGAACAGGAAGAAGGACAGGCCGCCGAGGCAGAACGTGTACGTCAGCTTCAGCCCGTGGCGCTTCATCTTCACCGGATGGAGGTGGTACAGGACGTTGTTCATCGTGGCCAGGGCACGGTCCCGGGACGTGTCCTTGTAGCCCCTGCGGAAGATGGATCCGGGCCGGAACATCGACTTCCAGACCTCTGTCTCCCGGGCGCGGTCGAGGACCTCCCCGGGCGACGGCGGCTTGAGCTTCACCCCGGCCTTCCCCTCTCCTTCCCTTGCCTATCCGGGCTCCGCCTTCTGTGACAGGGGAACGGAGGCCATCGTGCGCCTGCCGCCCGTGTCCTCCGGCAGCCTCGCGTAGTAGAGCACGTCCGTGGGGCATCGTTCGACGCAGACCGAGCAGCGAGTGCAGGCGTTGTCGTCGACGACGAAGACCGCGTTGGCGCCCCGAACCTCGGCCTCCACCGGGTCGAGCTCGGCGTCCTCCACGATCCCCGGCGACAACATGAAGATGCAGTTCCAGGGGCAGACGTCCTCGCACGCCCGGCACAGGATGCAGTTGTCAGGGTCGAGCATGAGATGCTTCGGGGACCTGACGCCCTGGGAGAGCCATGCCGGGTCGACGGTCTCCACGACGTAGTCCGTGTGGATGTCGACCTCGGTCTTGGTGAACGGCATCGGCCTGCTCGAGCCTCCTATGTGGTCTGGGTCATCGGTACCCGCCGGTGGGTCGTTCTGCGGACACCCCTCGGAGCCGCTTCCGCCAGTTCTGCATGATCACCGCGGCCACCACGATCGTGACGAGGGGGCCGGTGGACAGGCCGAGCGCGATGGCATCGCGAATCTCAAGCGCCCAGCTTCCGCCGCCCGAGGGCCCGGCCCAGCCCAGCTTCTGCTCGGCGAAGTACATCCAGAACGACGGGACCACAACGGCGAAGATCAGGATGAAGAACCACACCCCGACGCAGAAGACGACTGCCGTGGTCCAGGTCCACTCGAAGGTCTTGACGGTCGGCTCCACCCGCTGCTTCAGCTCGTCCAACCTCTTCGGAACCCTCATGCGCAATCCATCCTCACCCGCGCCGGCTGATTATAGCCAGGGCCCTCTCGCGCACCGTTTCCGGCCCGGATCATCCTACCGGCCTTGTGAATCCCTTCACAAGGCCCCCGAGGGCTAAGCTGCCGAGGCGTCGAAATGGCTGCGGAACTCGCCGTCGCGGATCTCCTGCAACGAGGGCTCGCCTCGTGGTGGGCGCCGGCGCTGGCGTTCCTGGCCGGGATGGTGTCCTTTGCCTCGCCGTGCGTCTTCCCCCTGGTCCCGGGCTACCTGTCGTTCGTCTCGGGCGGCCAGGCCAAGGAGCAACGTGCGGTCGTCCCCATCCTGCTGTTCATCTTGGGCTTCGCGGCGGTGTTCACCGCCCTGGGGGCCTTCGCCGGCGGCGCGGTCACCCGGTTCCTGAAGTCGGAGCTGGTCCTTCGGGTCTCCGGCGTGATCATCGTGGCGTTCGGGCTGCTCATGGTGCTCTACGCGTTTCGGGTCGGATGGCCGGGCTTGTACGCTGAGCGCCGGCCGCTGATGTCGCGGGTGAAGCCCGGGCCCGGCTGGGCGTTCCCCCTGGGGGTGGCGTTCGGCACCGGGTGGACCCCGTGCATCGGTCCCGTCCTCACCGGCATCTTCCTGATCGCTGCGGCCCAGGGGGGAGCGGCCCGCGGGGCGTTCCTCCTGTTCGTCTACTCCCTCGGCCTGGGGCTTCCGTTCCTCCTCCTCGGCCTGGGGATCCGCCGGCTCATGGGCGCGCTCGCGTTCGTCCGGCGCAACTACCATTGGTTCGCCGGGATCTCCGGGGTCCTCATGATTGCCATTGGGTTGCTCATCGCCACCAACCTGTGGACGAGGATCCTCGCGCCGGTCTTCGACCTCATCGGGCGGTTCAGCCCGCCGATCTGAGTCACGTCGTGCCGGGACCCTTCCCATAGAATCGGTCCTCCGGCATGTCGTCCACCGCCACCTCCGCTCGTCGAATGACCCTCCGCCAGTCGCTCGCGCTCGTGTGGCGGACCCTGCGATCGATGCGAACCGCGCTCGTGCTGCTCCTGCTCCTCGGGCTGGCCGCGGTGGCCGGCTCCCTCGTGCCACAGGTTGGGACGTCGAACGCCCGGATCCTCGCGATGTTCCGGGACCACCCGCTGCGGGCCGACATCTACGACAAGCTCGGGCTATTCGACGTGTTCGGCTCGTGGTGGTTCACGCTCATCTACACGCTGCTGCTGATCTCGCTGGCCGCGTGCCTGTTCCCGCGGACCCGGGCCATGGTCCGCAACATCCGGTCGCGCCCCCAGCCCTCGCGCGAGCTCGACGGCATGCGCCACTATGCGGTGCGGCCCGTGCCCGCCGAGCCGGAGCGAGCGATCGCCGATGCCCGGCGGGTGCTGCGACGGCGCCTCTTCCGGGTGGCCCGATCGAACGGCGGCGGCCCGCCCGCCCTCGCCGCGGACAAGGGCCTGGCCCGGGAGGCCGGCAGCCTCCTGTTCCATTGGTCGTTCTTCCTGATCCTGGTGGGGATGGTGTGGGGCAAGGGCACCGGGTTCACCGGCCAGGCCGTGATCGTCGAGGGCCAGGCGTGGACCGAGGCCGCCGCGAACTACGACGGGCGGATCCGGGAGGGCCGCTTCGCCGACGACGGCGACCACAGCGGCGCGCGCATCCACGTCGACGACTTCACCGCGACCTACCGGATCCCCTCGGGGATCCCGGAGGACTTCGTGACGCACGCCGAGCTGTACGACGCGAACGGCGCCTTCGTGAGGGCCGTCGACATCCGGGTGAACCACCCGGCCGAGATCGACGGCGTGAAGTTCTACCAGTTCGGATACGGGTGGGCGCCCGTCGTGGACGCGCGTCAGGACGGCGTGCCGATCGCATCGGGCCCGGTGGTCTGCACGCAAGGTCCACCGCCCGACGGCGTGAGCCCGCTCCAGCTGCCGTGGAACTGCGTGGTGAAGCTCCCCACGCTGACGCCGCAGGTGGGCATCCGGTTGGAGCTGTGGCCGGACAGCCGCAGCCTGTACGCGCTGCTCCGGACGGGCAGGGCCATGCCGATGCTCACCCAGTTCTCCCCGGTGATGACGTACACGGCCTACCGGGGCGACCTTCGATCCGAACTCGTGCAGAACGCGACGGTGCTCGACACCCTCGGCATGCGGAAATGGAAGCAGGGCGTGATCGGAGCCGGCGAGACGAAGGATCTCGGCGCCGGACTCACGATCTCGTTCCCCGATCTCCGGCAGTACACGGTGCTCGAGGTCAAGCGGGATCGAGGCCTGTGGATCATGCTCCTCGCCGCCCTCCTCATCTTGATAGGGTTGCTCCCGGCCTTGTACAGCTCCCGGCGCAAGCTCTGGGTGACGGCCGAGCCAGACGGGGCAGGGAGCGTCCTGAAGGTCGGGGGCTTCGCCCTCCAGCGACGGAGTCAGTTCGAGGAGGAGTTCGCCAAGCTGGTGGAGGAGCTTACGGGAACGCCCCGGGATAGAGTGGGCGCGCTGTGAGCATCGAGCAGTGGTCCCGGCTGTCCACCGACGCGTTCAACGTCGCGCTGTTCGCCTACATCGCGGGGATGATCGGCTACTTCTACTACCTCGCCTTCCGCCGGCAGTTTGTATGGCGCGCTGCCAGCGTGGCGGCGCTCCTCGGGTTGTCGGCGCATGCCGTGTCCGTGGTGTCGCGCGGCGTCGCGGCGGGCCGGGTGCCCTGGGGCAACATGTACGAGTACTCGTCACTGCTCGGGCTGTTGGTGGTGGCTGGCTACCTGTTCGTGGTGGAGGGCGTGTTCAAGGTTCGGGTGCTCGGCGGGTTCGTCCTGGCCTTCTCCGTGCTCACGATGGCCATCGCCGTGATGTTCCTGTACGTGGGGCCGGGGCCGCTCGTTCCGGCGCTGAACTCCTACTGGATCAAGATCCACGTCGTGGCCGCGATCACCGGTTCGTCTCTGTTCGCACTGGGATCCATCGTGACCATCCTGTACCTGGCCAAGGACCGCCGCGAACGACGCTCGGCGGCGATGGTGCCGATCATGGGCGGCTCGGTGGACCTGGACGACGCCCCGCCGCATTTCGAGTCCGGAGCCGACGAGCCGGTGGGCGGAGCAACCCGGCGGGGCATCCTTCCTTCGGCCGCCGTGCTGGATCGGATGGCCTACCGAACGATCGCCTTCGCCTTTCCCATCTGGACGTTCGCCGTCATCGCCGGCGCCGTCTGGGCGGAGCAGGCCTGGGGCCGGTACTGGGGATGGGACCCCAAGGAGACGTGGTCGTTCATCACCTGGGTGATCTTCGCGGGGTACCTCCACGCCCGGG
>JBOGVH010000174.1:0-4728 GCA_050695235.1 Actinomycetota bacterium | reverse complement strand
GGTGCGGGGGCAGTGGCTGGTTCGGCAGCGGGGGCAGGTGCCGGCGCGGCGGCGAGTGCGGGGGAAGCCACGGTTGCGGGGGCCGCTGCCGTCGCTGTGGCGATCGGGGCCGGCGCCATGACGGGTGCGCCGGTGATCTTGACCGGCCGCCGCACTTCCTTCCCCGGCTCGAGTCGGGGAGCCTTGACCGATCTCCTCCTGCCCTCCTCGCGTTGGAACCGCGGCGCGAACCGCAGGTACCCGAACACGATCAGGACGGTCACGACAACACCCAACACGACGAGAACTACGGCCATGCCGTAGACCCATCCACCGGTGTTGATCGTCGGGGTCACGCTCGGATCGACGGACACCTGTGCCAGCATGCGCGCGATTCTAGCAAGGACCCGTGGATCGCCGATGCTGAGCGCGATCACCCGCCGTGCGCGTGCGGGTGCGCTATGGCCTGGCCGAGGGCCTCCGCCAGGCAGTGGTAGCAGATCGGCGACCGGCACACGGACTGCTCGCAGAACTCGCAACGGTCGATGCTCGACTCGCACGTCGCGCAGGCCATGGCCACATCGCGCTCGGTCACGTTTGCCCTCCGTTCGAATGGTGCTCCCGCTTGTGGAGCTCCAACGCCGCCTCCGCCGCATCCTCTCGCCGCAACAGGCCGACCAGCCGCCCGTCGGACGTGGTGATGGGAGAGCTCTCGAGATCGTGTTCCATCATGAACGTCGCCATCTCCTCGATGGAGACGAACGGCCGGAAGGTGCTTGGTCCAGGACGCATGGCCTCTTCGATCCGAAGATCCGGGCTCTCCTCCAACTCCTTCGACCGAAGGAGGCCGAACACCACGCGTTCCTCGTTCAGGACTACGCACGCGTCCCACCCCGCCTCCCGGGCCCGGTCCCGCACATCGCCGAGGCGCTCGTCCAGGCGGCAGGTCGGAACGTCCTTGCGAGCGACGTCGCCGACGTGGGGACGTTGCGCGTTCGTACCTTCGGAGGGGAGCCCCGCCGCCAGCCAGTCGAGCTTTCCGTCCTCATAGTCCAACACCTGGGTGAACCCGAAGCTTTCGAGCCGCCACGCGGCTCGTGGGCTGAGGTCTCAGGCCGAGTCCGAGCAGTACACGACGACGGGCCTACCCCGGTCGAGCGCGCTCCGGGCTTCCTCCTCGAGCCGGCGAAGTGGCATGTTGATGGCGCCGGGAAGGTGGTCCTTCTCGTATTCGTTCGCCGGGAGGACGTCGACGAGCTGGGCGCCCCCGTGGACGAGGCGGCGCACCTCGTCGCGGTCGATGGGTCGGGGCATGATGGCCTCCTCGCTTGATCCCCTGCCGTCCCGCTCGGAGCCGGAGGTGGGATTCGAACCCACGACCTACCACTTACGAGGCGGTTGCTCTGCCTGGCTGAGCTACTCCGGCGGGTGGGCTGAGTGTACCCAACGCCGCCGAGCCGGCCGCGCTTGGAGATAATGCAGGACCGTATGTCGAACAGAGAGCGACCGCGGGGGGCTCCCGCCGTGGGCCGGGTCATGGTGGCCACGGACCGCTCCGAGACGGCCGACCGCGCGGTGGGATGGGCCGCCACCCTGGCCGATCGGTACGACGCGGAGCTCTACGTCGTGCAGGTGGTCGTGCCGGCCAACCCGGCCGCCACGCAGTACGGGGCGGCAGAGGCGACCCAGGCCGGAGCGGCGGCGGACGAGCTCCAGCGGTACGCGACCGGGCTGGCCGGGGAACGCGGCCGGTCCCGGGTGATGGTCGACGACGACCCGGCCATGGCCATCGTGCGGGCCGCCGAGCAGGAGGCGGCCGACGTGCTCGTGGTGGGCAACGCCGGCATGGCGGGCCGCAAGGAGTTCCTCCTCGCGAACGTCCCGAACCGCATCTCTCACAACGCCCGATGCACCGTGATCATCGTCAACACCATCTCCCCCGATGGAGACGTGCAGGTGATCCGACCCCGGACGGCCATCCGGGCCGGAGAGTTCCCGCAGACCGAACCGCACCTTGCGGCCCGGGGGACACGGATCGCCTCGGTGATGGCCAAGCACGGCGTGAAGGCGCTGTTCGGCAGGCCCGGGGGGGACGGCGCCACCGGACGCCGGGCTCAAGCGCGTCACCTCCGAAGCGCGCTCGAAGAGCTGGGACCGACCTTCGCCAAGCTCGGACAGGTCCTCTCGACCCGCCCCGACCTGCTGCCCCCCGAGTTCATCGAGGAGCTCGCGACGCTCCAGGACAACGTGCCGCCACTCACTGAGGAGAAAGTGGTGCGCGTGATGGAGCAGGAACTCGGCGTACCGTGGGAGGACGTCTTCGACACGATCGACCCAGCGCCGTTGGCGGCCGGGACCATCGCCCAGGTCCACCGAGCCACGTTGACCGATGGCGAGCGCGTGGTGGTGAAGGTCCAGCGCCCCACGGCCCGCGAGGAGATCGAGCAGGATCTCGGGCTGCTCGAACTGTTCGCGGAGAAGGTCGCCGACCGTCCGGGGTTGAAGCAGGTCATCGACATGGGCGCGGTCTTCGAGCATCTCTCCGCATCGCTCCACCGTGAGCTGGACTTCCGCCAGGAGGCCTCGAACATCGAGCGGATGGACCAGGTCCTGAAGTCCTACTCGCGCCTCGAGGTCCCCGAGGTCTTCGGCGGGCTGTCGACCTCGCGACTGTTGGTGATGCAGGAGATCGAGGGGATCCCGATCTCCAAGGCCCCGCAGGGACCCGAACGAAAGGAGGCCGCCCAGCAGCTCCTGGAGAGCTACTACAAGCAGATCCTGGTCGACGGGTTCTTCCACGCCGATCCCCACCCCGGGAACCTCATGTGGTGGAAGGACCGGATCTACTTCCTGGACTTCGGGATGGTTGGCGAGGTCGGGGCCGACATGCGCGAGCAGCTGATGCTCCTTCTCATGGCGTTCTGGCAGGAGGACGTGGGGTTCCTCACCGACGTCTCACTCATGCTCGCCGGGGCCATCGACCGAAGCGACCTCGACGTCATGAAGTTCCAAGAGGAGATCGGTGAGCTGATGGCGAAGTACCGAACGTCGTCGCTCGCGGACATCCAGCTCGGGCCCATCCTCCAGGAGATGACCGAGGTGTCGATCCGCCACGACGTCCCGCTGCCGGCATCGCTCGCACTGACCGGCAAGGCTCTGGCCCAGATGCAGCTCGCCACCGCGGAGCTCGACCCCGAGCTCGACCCGTTCGACGTGGCCGGGAAGTTCCTGATGCGTCAGGTCCTGACGGGGATGGGGGCGAAGCTCGAGCCCAAGGCACTGTTCTACCGGTCTCAGCGGCTCAAGGTGCGGTTCCTGCGGATGGTGGAGGCCATCGAGCGGCTCATCGGGGCCCGGCCGGGCCAGAAGCTCGAGGTGAACTTCCGTGCAGCGACGCTCGAGGACACGATCCGCCGGGCCGGACGGAGGCTGGCGATCGGGCTCACCGCCGGGGCCGCGGTCATGGCCTCGGGGCTCACCGCGGTGTCGGAGCGGGTCCCACCCTGGGTGCCGGTCACGTTCGGCGTCGTGGGGGGATTGCTCACCCTGTCGTTGGTCGCGGACCTGTTCGTTCGGCGCCGCTAGTTTCGGCGGACACGGCTCAGTCGTCGACGTCGGCGGGCTCGATGTCCGAGCCCATGCCCTTCAGCGCTGTCGGCTGCGACGGCTTCGCCTTGGTCTCGCCTCTCCGGATCGAACGAACGACCGCGCGCTCCAGGAAGAACGCGACGACGCCCAGGATCAGGCCGACGCCCCACCGCTCGATCCGGCGGAACGGGCTGCTCCGTCGGTTCGTCCGTCTGCTCGCCGACTCGGCCATGGGGCTATTCCTTCTCGTACAGGACCCGGAACGCCTCCACGGCCTCCTGGCGACCCTTGACCTGACGGTGGCCGATGGGCTCGACCGTCACTTCCGGCGCAGCAGCCACGGTCGACACCGACGCCACGATCTCCCCGCCGGCCGCCTCACTCTGGAGCCGCTGGGCGATGTTCACGGCGTCGCCCACGACGGTGTACTCGAGACGGCCGCCGCCGCCCATAGTTCCGGCGATCACCATACCGGTATTGATGCCGACTCCCATCCGGAGCTCGCCCAGCATGCCACTCCACCCGTCGCGATTCAGCTCGGCCTGCTTCGCCTGCATGGCGATGGCGCACCTGAGGGCCTGGGCGGCGTGGTCGGAGAGAGAATAGGGCGCACCGAAGATGGCCATCACCGCATCGCCGGCGTACTTGTCGATGGTCCCCCCATGCTCGGCGATGACCTCAGCCATTGCGCCGAGGTGCCGCGCCAGGACATCGGCGATCTCGGCGGCCGAGAGCTGTTCGGCGATGCCCGAGAACCCCCGGATATCCGAGAACAGCACGGTGACCTCCAGCTCCTCCTGCATCAGGGCAACCCCGGACTCCAGCTTCTCGGCGAACTGCGAGGGGACGTAGGAGCGAAGCGTGCGAGCAGCGGAAGCCCGGTCCACCACGGCGGCGTGCAACCGCTTGAGCTCGTCGACGGCGGCCCCGCCTTCACCTGCCGTCACGGCCAGCCGCCCGAACAGGTCGGTGACCCGGCGATCCACCGCCTCCTGGGTCGTCCCCAGGGCCTCGGCCATCTCGGCGTATCCGAGGCCCCGGCCCATCATGTCGAGGATCTCCCGGTCGGCGCCGGCGGTCTCGCGCCGGCCCGAGAGCCGCTCGGCGATGATCGGATCCACCGCCGACCCCCCGTGGGCGACCTCCCGGATGGCTCGGACC
>JBOGVH010000173.1:0-2371 GCA_050695235.1 Actinomycetota bacterium | reverse complement strand
CCGTCGGGGTCAGCACCTTCTCCACCGTCCGAAGGAGTGCCAGGGGGCTGAAGGGCTTCGTGAAGTACTCGTCCGCCCCGAGCGAGAGGACGTACTCGCGGCCCTCCTCGCCCACCGCGGTCACGATGATCACTCGGACGTCTGCCGTCTCGGGCGCCGACTTCAGCTCCTTCAGCACCTCCGAGCCGCTCGGGCCGGGGATGTTGAGGTCGAGGAACATGAGGTCAGGCGGCCGGTCCCGAGCCATGGCCAGCGCGGCCTGCCCGTCGCTCGCCTCCCGGATGTCGAACCCTTCGTGCTCCAGGACCATCCGCATCGCTTCCCGCATCGTCGGGTGGTCCTCGACGATCAGGATGTCGGCCTTGGCCACGCTCTCGAGCATGTCAGCCCCCCAGGATCCGTTCGGCGAAGGCCCGCGAGTCGAACGCCTGGAGGTCGTCGATACGCTCGCCCGTCCCCACCAGCTTGACCGGGACCCCCAACCCCTCGCGGACGGCGAGCACGATACCGCCCCGCGCGGTCCCGTCGAGCTTGGCCAGGGCCACGCCGGTCACGTCCACCGCGCTGGCGAAGGCCCGGGCCTGGGCGATGCCGTTCTGTCCCGTGGTCGCGTCGAGGACCAGCAGCACCTCGTCCACGTTTCCGGCCGCCTTCTGGAGCACGCGCTTGACCTTCTGGAGCTCATCCATCAGCGGTGTGCGAGTGTGCAGCCGTCCCGCCGTGTCCACGATCAGGACGTCGACGTCGCGAGCCCGGGCTGACTCAACGGCGTCGAAGGCGACCGCGCCGGGGTCAGCCCCCCGCTGCTGAGCGATCAATTGGACGTTGGCCCGTCTGGCCCATGCGTCGAGCTGCTCGGAGGCGGCCGCCCGGAACGTGTCGGTGTTGGCCACGCTCACCGTTCGGCCCTCTCGGGCCAACCGGGCGGCGAGCTTGCCGATGGTCGTGGTCTTCCCGGCGCCGTTCACCCCGACGACCAGGACCACCCCCAGATGATCCGAGGGAAGGCGGAGCGCGCCGTCCTCCCCCAGGATCCCCGCGATCTCGTCCCGAAGCATGTCCTCGGGGTCGCCGGGGGCGCCGCCAGTCTCGTACCGGGCGCGGATGTCCCGGACCATCCGGGAAGCCGCGGCCGGCCCGACGTCCGCCTTCAGCAGGAGGTCCTCCAGCCGGGCCCACTCGTCCGTGCCGGGCGTCCCTCCGGCCAACAGGGCCCGGGCTCTCGCCCCCAGGCCGTCGCTCCGGCGGCGCGCGGGCGACGGCGCCTCAGCCGGTCGCATCGATGACGGTCGAGCTCCGGTGGGGGGGCGCCCGCGCCGCGACACGGTCGTGACGATCCCCACCACGACGACGGCGGCGACGACGACGAACACGCCGAAGATCACGCCGACGATCAGGACATCCATGCGGACACAGGCTACTCGGTGGCTGCGTCCCGACCGCGGAACGCCGCGACCGCTTGGCCGGGATCGGCCGGGGGATCCTCGCCCGGCGTGTCGAGGCGTTGCCCGACGACCCTGGAGGTCCCCTCCCTACTCATCGAGACCCCGTACATCATCTGCGCGACCTCCATCGTCCGTTTCTGGTGCGTCACGATCAGCACCTGGGAGTCGTCGACGAATCCCCGGATCAACCGGAGGAAGCGGTGCAGGTTCACGTCGTCCAGGGCCGGCTCCACCTCGTCCATCAGGTAGAACGGGCTCGGCCTGGCCTTGAAGATGGCGAACAGGAAGGCGAGCGCGGTGAGCGCCCGTTCGCCGCCGGAGAGGAGCGAGATGCGCTTCACGCGCTTACGGCCGGGCCGGGCATCGATCTCGATCCCCGTGGCCAGGATGTCCTCGGGGTCGGTGGCCACGAGGCGCCCATCGCCGCCGGGGAAGAGCTCCTGGAACAAGGCCTCGAAGGACGCCGCCACATCGGCGTAGGCGGCGGCGAACGTGGCGGCGATCTCCTCGTCGATCCGGGCGACGACCTGCATCAGATCTCGCCTGGCCTTCCGAACGTCGTCGAGCTCCCCGGACATGAAGTCGTGGCGCTCCCGCATGGCCTCGAACTCCCCCCCGGCCAGCAGGTTCACCCGGCCGAGGAGGGCGAGCCGGCGCTGGACGAGCTCGGCGCGTCGCTCGATCGACGGGGCAGAGTCGTCCTCCCCCAGGCCGGCGACTGCCTTGTCCGGCTCCGCCCCGTGCCCTTCCCGCAGCAACCGCTCGGCGTCGCGGATCCTGCGCTCCAGGTCACCGCGGACCCGGTCCTGTTCCTCGTACTCCTCCCGGAGCCGATCCAGCTCGTGGGAGGCCTCACGCCAGGCTCGGTTGACCCCGGCTTCGGCCTCGGTCGCCTCGAGCTCGGCCGCGGCGGCCTCGTCCCGACG
>JBOGVH010000172.1:0-4396 GCA_050695235.1 Actinomycetota bacterium | reverse complement strand
GAGGAGACCACAGTGAGGTGGACGGTTCCCCGTCCGCCCTCAGGTGAATGGACGATCTGCAGGTCCTCGATGTTCACGCCGGCGGCCCCCAGGCACGCTGTGAGGTCGGCCAGCGCCCCGGGCCGGTCCGGGGCGGCCACCTGGAGCACGGACACCCCCGTCCTCACCGTGGGTTTGGCCCCGAGCGTGAGGCGGGCCTCCTTCGCTTCGGTGAACGCCCGCTCGACGTCTAGGCCCGATCCGGCGATGACCATGTCGCGGATCTCGGACAGGCGCTTGGCGTACAGGTCGATGGCCTCGGCGATCTGGGCTCGATTGGCCAGCAGGATGTCGCTCCACAGATGCGGGCTCGAGGCTGCAAGGCGAGTGAGGTCCCTGAACCCTCCGGCGGCCAGGAGCAGGATGTCGGGCTCGCCCGCCTCCTCCGTTGCGGCAAGGCCCATCAGCGCGGTCGAGGCCACTTGGGGGAGGTGGCTGACCATAGCCACCAGCCGGTCGTGACGAAAGGGGTCCATGACCATCGGCCTGGCCCCCACCTTGACCGCCCACGCCGAGAGCCGTGCGGTCGCGGCCTCCGCCGTGGCCGGCGAGGGGGTCAGCACCCACACGATCCCGTCCAGGACCGAGGGGGAGGCCCCGTCGGGGCCCGAGCGCTCCGAGCCCCCCATGGGATGGCCACCGACGAATCGCGACCTGTCCCCAAGGGGGACGGTCCTCTCGACCTCAACCAACACATGAGACTTCACACTTCCCACGTCCGTGACCACGGCATCGGTTGCGGCGGCCAGCGCCTCCGCCGCCACAGCGGCGATGCTCGGCACCGGCGTGCACACGAACACCAGGGAGGTTCCCGCCACGGCCTCCGCGATCGAGCGTCCCGGCTGCAGCCCGGAGCGCTCCGAGGCCCGGGCGAGGACGTTCGGGTCGGGGTCGAACCCCCGGACCTCTTCCCCCGCGGCTCGGGCGGCCATGGCGATGGAGGTCCCGATGAGGCCCGTCCCGACCACGGCCACACGCTCACCCGAGGTCATCGCGAAGGGACTCCGCCCCGTCGAGGTAGGTGTGCGCCACCAGGTCCGGTGGACGATCCGTGTAGAAGTGCATCAGGACCCGGACCACCATCGGCATCGCGCCCTCGACCGGGATCTCTCGGGCGCAGAGCAGGGGCACGTGGCCCAGTCCAATCTTTCGAGCCGCCTCGGCCGGGAACGCCGACCGGAGATCGTCGGTGGCGGTGAAGAAGACGCTCACGATGTCGCCGCCGGCGACCCCGTTCCGCTCGAGCATCGCCGCCAGCAGGCGCTCCGTCGCGGACAGCACCGATCCGGTGGCGTCCTCCGCCACACGGATGGCCCCCCGGGCCGCGCGGACCTTGGGATCTGCCATGGGTCGCTCGGGCCTCAGGCTACAGGGACGCAGGGGGCCGCCGCCTCGACGAAGATGCTGCCGCGACCCGGATCCGGCTACAGCCCTGCGGCTCGGTACAGGGCCCGGACCTCCGAGGGCGTGAGGTCTCGCCGCTCGCCGGGGCGAAGCCGGCCGAGCCTCACCGGGCCGACCCTGAGACGGATCAGCCGGCGAACCGGGAGACCAACGGTGGCGAGCATCCGGCGGACCTCGCGCTTGCGACCCTCGGCCATGATCAACCGGATCGCCCCCTTGCCACCCGATCGGGCGACCGAGTGGGCCGCCACGGCCCGGGCCGGGCCATCCTCGAGCTCCACCCCCCGGCGCAGCCGGCCGATCTGCTGCCTGGTTGGGATGCCCTCCACCTCGGCCAGGTACTCCTTCTCCACCCCGTGCCGGGGGTGGAGGAGCCGGTTCGCCAGCTCGCCGTCGTTCGTGAGAAGCAGGAGCCCCTCGGTCTCACGGTCCAGCCGTCCGACCGGGAAGACCCGGACGTCCTCGGGAAGGTAGGCCCCGAGGTCCGTCTTCGCGTGCACATCCCGCAACGTCGTCGTCACCCCCGTCGGCTTGTGCAGCGCGAGGTAGCGGAGGCCGGGATCGACGCTCGCCCGGCGCCCGTCCACCTCGACGACGTCTCGGGATGGATCCACCCGGTCGCCCAGGAGTGCCACCCGCCCATTCACGCTCACCCGCCCCTCGCGGATCAGGTCCTCGGACGCACGGCGCGAGCCGAATCCGGCCCGGGCCAGGGTCCGCTGCAACCGCTCCTCGGGCATGCGGAGGAGCTACTCGCCCGCCTCGGCCTCGGCTTCCTCCCCCGCAACCTGGCCGAGCAGCGGGGCGAGCGGAGGGAGCGCGGAGATGGAGGGAAGTCCCAGTCGTTCCAGGAAGTCCGGGGTCGTCCCGTACACCATGGGTCGGCCAGGACCCTCCTCCCGGCCGACCTCGGCTACCAGCCCTCGGTCCACCAGCGCCCGAATGACCCCGTCGGAGTTCACCCCCCGGATCCCCGCGATCTGGTGCCGGGTCACCGGCTGCTTGTAGGCCACGATGGCCAGGGTCTCGAGCGACGCCTTGGTCAGGCGGGCGTGCCGTGAGGAAAGCACGTACTGCTCGACGAACGGCGCCGCATAGGGATGGGTGCTCAGACGCCACCCGCCGGCCACGTTTCTAAGCACGATGCCCGAGCCCCGCTCCTCGTATGCGCGGCCGAGGGCCTGGCACAGCTGGTCCACCTCGCGCCGATCCATCTCCAGCGACTGGGCCAGCACGGTCGAGGAGACCGGCTCGTCCGAGACGAACAGCAGCGCTTCCAGCGCACGCGTCGCGTCCGGGGGCTGGCTCACCGCTCACGCCCCCGCCATTCGACATCGATCTCACCGAACGTCTCCGCCTGCGCCAGCCCGACCTTGCCCTCTCGGTACAGCTCGAGGAGGGCGAGGAACCGCACGACGACGTGGATCCGCTCCTCGCAGTCGGCCACCAGGTCGCGGAAGCTGGCTCGTCCCATCCGGCCAAGGGCGTCGGTCACGGCGCTCACGGCGTCCTCCATCGAGTACCGGATGGGTGTGACGTGGTAGAGATCGAGAGACGGCGGCGGCCGGAGCAGCGTCGCGGCGATCCTCGCCAGGTCCTGGGCCGAGACCCGCTCGAGCACGTCGGGGTACAGGTGGGCGAACTCCGGCGGGGGGCCCGCGCCCCGTGTGTGGTGGAGCGCCTCCTTCTCCATCCTCCGAGCCAGCTCACCGACCACCTGGCGGACGGCGGCGAGCTCCAGGCTCCGCGCGTACGCGAGGTCGGGCGACACCCCCAGCATGTCCTCCTCGTCCAGGACCTCGGGCCGCGGCATGAGCCGGCCCACCTTCAGTTCCAGCAGGACGGCGCAGACCGCCAGGAACCACGTCGCCTCCTCGAGGGTCCAGTTCTCCACCCGCTTCGAGTACGACAGGTAGAGGTCGGTGACGCGCCCGATGGAGACGTCGCACACATCGACCTTCTGCTCCAGGATGAGGTCCGCAAGGAGCCGGAACGGACCCGCGAACACCGGCAGCTCGACGGTGAACCTGCCGGCCGCGTCGATCCGCTCGTCGCTCATGCCAGGCTCATCGCCCGTCGGACGGCCTTCATCGTGTCCTCCACCACCGGCCGAACCTTCGCGGCGCCCTCGGCCAGGACCTCGTCCACGATCTCCGGTGTCCGCTCGAGCTCCGCGCGCCGCTCGCGGAACGGGCCGTAGTACTCGACGATCCGGTCGGCCAGGTCCATCTTGTCCTCGACGCATCCCAAGGCGCCGGAACGGCAGTTCGCGTCGATCCACGCAACGTGGTCCGGGGGGGAGAACAGCCGCTGCAGCGTGAAGATGGGGCAGATCTCGGGCCGTCCCGGATCGCCCAACCGGATCTTCTTGGGATCGGTGATGAAGGTCCGCACCTTCGCCCTGATGACGTCCGGCTCGTCCGAGACGCCGATGAAGTTGTCCAGCGACTTCGACATCTTCCGGCCGTCGGAACCGGGGATCAGAGGCGACTCCGAGAGCAAGGGCTGCGGCTCCACCAGGACGGGGCCGTACAACCGGTTGAACCGGCGTACGATCTCCCGGGAGATCTCCAGGTGCGACACCTGGTCCTCCCCAACGGGCACCAGCTCCCCCTTCACGATCGTGATGTCCACCGTCTGAATCACCGGGTAACCGAGGAGCCCGTAGTTCGCGATGTCGCGCTCGGCCAGATCGCGGAGGCGCTCCTTGTACGTGGGAACCCGTTCCAGCCATCCGAGGGGCGTGATCATGCCGAGCAGCAGGGCGAGCTCGGCGACCTCCGGGACGTCGGACTGGCGGTAGACCGTGGCCTTGGCCGGATCGATCCCCGCGGCCAGCCAGTCGAGCACGAGGCCACGAACCCGATCGGGCAGCAGCTCGGTCCGGTCGTAGTCCGTCGTGAGCATGTGCCAGTCCGCAACGAAGAAGAACGCGTCGTGCTCTTCTTGGAGC
>JBOGVH010000171.1:0-3337 GCA_050695235.1 Actinomycetota bacterium | reverse complement strand
GTACTGGATCGTATGGTCAGGGCCCCGTTGGCCAGAGCCGAACTGTTCGGGGCGACGTCCGGAGGGGTGAGGATCGACGATCCGGCATGCGACCTCGCCGTCGCGGCTGCGCTGGCCTCCGCCGCGTCGGGGGTGCCGCCGCCTCCCGCGAGCGCCTTCGTCGGGGAGATCGGCCTCACCGGGCGGGTCCACGCCGGCTCGGGGATGGGCGGCCGATTGGCTGCGGCCAGGGCGGCCGGGCTGACCACCGTGTTCTCCGCGGGAGAGGCGGGTCCCACGCTCCACGGCCTTCAGGTGGTCGCGGTCGGGCATGTCGCCGACGCCCTGGATTGGGCCGGATTCGGAGGCCGCTCCCGGGCCAAACGGAACCTGGTTGCCTGACCCTTCCGAACAGGCAAAACGCCACGAAATGGGCCTCTGACCAGGGATTTCATTTGCGGGAGCAGAGCCCCACGTGCTATCGTGGAGTCCGCGACGGTCCGGCTTTGCGACTCGAGGGGGTTTCGTGTTCCGTAAAGGCGACACGGTTGTGCACCCGGAACATGGCGCAGCAGTCATCGAAGAGCTTCGGGAACGGGAGATCCTGGGAGAAAAGCGCAGGTATTTCGTCCTCCGAGTGGCCTATGGCGACCTGACCCTCATGGTCCCGGTGGACAGCACCGAGGAGGTCGGCCTGCGCCAGGTGGTTTCCAAGAGTGAGGTCAAGAAGGTCCTCGACGTCCTCCGCCAGGACGAGTCCAAGATGGCGGCCAACTGGAGCCGGCGATTCAAGAACAACATCGAGAAGCTGCGCTCCGGCGACATCTACCAGGTCGCCGAGGTCGTCCGGAACCTCTCCATCCGCGAGCGGGAACGTGGCCTGTCCGCCGGCGAGAAACGCATGATCACCAAGGCCCGTCAGATCCTCATCTCCGAGCTGGCCTATGCCAGCGCCGGCACGGAGGAGAAGGCCGAGGCCATGATCGACAAGGTCCTCGAGGAGTCGCACCGCTCCCGGATCCTGGTCGCCGAGGGCTAGACGCCCTCGCGGCTCGCTACAGCTGCCTCGACCTCTACGCATACTTGCACCACCCCGGACGGGGGGTCACCGTAGGCGGGTGAGCGGATCGACCGAGAAACGTCCGGCCGTCCGGAGGGGACGACTCGTCGAGTTCGTCCGACTCATCTTCGTGCTCCTGTTCGCGGCGGGCGGCTACACGATCGCCACCGAGCTGAACAACCCGAGTGCTACGCGGACCCTCCTCGGCGTGGTCCTGGGGACCGGGACCGGATTCGTGCTCGGCGGCGCCTTCGGGCGGCAGACGGCGGCCGCTGTTGGCGAGATGGAACGCGAGTTCCGCCGGGTGCCGGCGCCGGAGCTCGTCGCTGGGACGGCCGGCCTGCTGATCGGCCTGGGCGTGGCGGCCCTGGCCAGCATCCCGCTGTTCCGGCTCCCGGCTCTCGCTGCATGGACCACCGTGGCCTTCGTCTACGTCACGCTGGGCTACCTCGGGTATCGGGTCGGCCGGTCCAAACAGCACGAGCTGTTCGGGCTGATCGGGCTGAAGCCTCGGTCGGCCGGTACGGCGGGAGGAGAGATCGCGGTGGTGGATACGAGCGCGTTGATCGACGGCCGGGTGGTGGACCTGGCCAGGACTGGGTTCCTCACCGGCGACCTCCTCGTCCACAGCGGCGTCCTTCAGGAGCTCCAACTGATCGCGGACTCCTCTGATCCCAAGCGACGAACCCGGGGCCGGCGGGGCCTGGACGCGGTGTCCGAGCTCCAGAAGGCACCGACCGTGCAGGTCCATCTGGTGGAGGAGCCCAACGTGGACGAAGTGGACGCCGCGCTCGTGCGCCTGGCGCGCGAGCGCGGCGCATCCCTCCTCACCACGGACCACAACCTGGCGATGGTGGCCGAGGCGCTCTCGGTGACGGTTCCTCGGATGAACGACCTGGCAGCCGCGTTCCGAGTGCCGGTCGGGCCGGGAGACGAGATCACCATTGAACTGGTCAAGCAGGGACGGGAGCACGGCCAGGCCGTCGGATACATGGAGGACGGGACCATGGTGGTCGTGGAGAACGCCACCGACCGCATCGGCTCGGAGGTCCCAGTTGTGGCTCGAAACGTCATCACCACGGTGACCGGCCGGATGGTGTTCGCCAATCTCCAGGAGCCGGCCGGCTCGTGACGGCGGGGGCCGTGGCGATCGTGCTGGCCGCCGGGTCGGGCGAGCGACTCGGAGGGACTGAGCCAAAGGCGTTCCTCGAGGTCGCGGGCATGCCGATGGTCGTGCGTGCGGCGGAGGCCGCAGCCGCCTGCCCGGCCGTCGGGTCGCTCGTGGTGACGGTCCCCAAGGGCCACGAGCGGACCGCCCGGACGATCGTGACGCCGGGAAAGCCGGTGGTCGTGGTGTCCGGAGGCCCCTCGCGCCACGCGTCGGTCGCCGCCGCCCTGGCGACGGTTCCCGATCGGGCCTCGTTCGTGGTTTGCCACGACGCCGCGCGCCCATTCGCCTCGCCGCAGCAGTTCGTGCTCGTGCTGGGCGCGCTCGAGGTGACCCCCGACGCGGCGGGTGCCATCCCCGTCGTCCCCGTGGCGGAAACGGTCAAGCGGGTTCGCGGTGGGTTCGTCGTTCGGACGGAGGGCTCCCGGGAGGAGCTGGCATTGGCACAGACCCCACAGGCCTTCCGCGCGTCCGCCCTCCGCGACGCCCATGGCCGCGCCGCGCGGGCCGGGCGGGAATTCAGCGACGACGCCGCGGCCCTGGAGTGGGCGGGCTACCGCGTCGCGGCCGTGGCCGGGGATCCGGACAACTTCAAGATCACCACGCCGGAGGACCTGGCGCTCGCGGAGCTCTTCGCGGCGGAGCGAGCACGTGGTTGATCGAGCATATGGCTGAGAGGGGAAATGGCTGAGTTCCGGTCGGGCCTGGGGTTCGACGTGCACCGGGCCGCCGTGGGCCGTGCCCTGTTCCTCGGTGGCGTGCTGTTCCCGGGAGAGCCGGGCCTCATCGGGCACTCGGACGGCGACGTCGTGTGCCATGCCCTCGCCGACGCGCTGCTCGGTGCGGCCGCGCTGGGGGATGTCGGGGAGCACTTCCCCGAGGGAGATCCGGCCGTAGCCGGGATCGCCGGCATGGACCTGCTGGCGCGGACGGTTGCCCTGGTGCGGTTTCGGGACCTCAGTCCCAGTTCCGCGGACCTCACGGTCATCGCCGAGCGCCCGGCGATCGCCCCCGCTCGGGAGGAGATGCAGCGAAACGTGGCGGCGACGCTGGGGATCGGCGTGGACCGGGTGTCGGTCAAGGCCACCCGGCCCGAGGGCCTGGGGCTGACCGGCGACGGGATCGGGTGC
>JBOGVH010000170.1:0-4969 GCA_050695235.1 Actinomycetota bacterium | reverse complement strand
GTCGAGCGAACCAGCCGGGCCGAATCCGAAGCGTACTTCCGGACGCGGCCGCGCGAGGCGCGCGTGGGCGCGTGGGCCTCGCGCCAGAGTGCGGTCGCGAGCTCGCGGGAGGAGCTCGACGCCCGGTACCGGGAGGTCGACACTAGATATCGGGGCCTCGAAGTCCCGCTCCCCCCGAACTGGGGCGGGTTTCGGCTGGCACCGGAGACGGTGGAGTTCTGGAAGGGACGGGAGCATCGCCTCCACGACCGGTTCCGGTACACGAGGCAGTCCGACGGCGGCTGGTTGATCGAGCGGCTGTTCCCGTAGGCCGCCTCACCCGGACCCGGCGCGCCGGACCTCCGGTATCGTTCGCACCCGATGGACGACGAGCTTCGAGGAACCGTTGCCGGGCTCATGCCCGGCGTCCGGGCCGACCTGGAACGGTTGGTTCGGATCCCCTCGATCGCGTTCCCCGGCTATGACCCCCAACCGGTTAGGGACTCGGCGGAGGCCACGGCGGAGATCCTGGCGGCGGCGGGGCTCTCGGGTGTCCACCTCATCGAGCTCCCCACCGGCGAGCACCCAGCCGTCTTCGGGGAGACGCCCGCCGTCCCCGGCGCGCCTGCGGTCCTTCTGTACGCCCATCACGACGTCCAGCCCGAGGGCCCGGTGGACGAATGGGACACGCCGCCCTTCGAGCCGTCGGTCCGGGATGGACGGATGTACGGTCGCGGCACCTCCGACGACAAGTGCGGGATCGTGCTGCATGCAGCCGCATTGAAGGCCTTCGGTGGCGCGCCGCCGGTCACGGTGAAGGTCCTCGTCGAGGGGGAGGAGGAGGCCGGCACGGACAACCTGCCGTTCCTGATCGAGGGCCATCGTGACCTCCTCGCCGCGGACGTCGCGGTCGTGGCCGACTCCGGGAACTGGCGCCGGGGCATCCCCACGCTGACGACCACCCTGCGCGGGGTGGTGGACTGCCGGGTCGAGGTCCGAGTCCTTCGCAAGGCCGTCCACAGTGGCGCGTACGGTGGGCCGATCCCCGATGCGCTCACGGCGCTGTCCCGCCTGCTCGCCACGCTCCACGACGATCGCGGCAACGTTGCCATCCCCGGCCTCGTGTCGGGACCCTGGAGCGGTGTGGAGTACCCCGAGAACGAGTTCCGCGACGAGGCGGGCGTGCTTCCCGGCGTTGGCTCGATCGGGGAGGGCTCGGTGGCGGAGCGCCTGTGGACCCGACCAGCCGTCTCGGTCCTGGGGATCGACGCCCCCCGCGTCCGAGAGGCCTCGAACCAGCTCGTGCCGGTGGCCCGGGCAAAGGTGAGCCTGCGCATCCCCCCGGGCCAGGACGCCCAGAAGGCCCTGGACGCCCTGACCGCGCATCTGGAGGCGAACGCCCCGTGGGGCGTGCATCTCCAGATCGAACGGGGAGGCCAGGGCGAGCCAATCGCCGTCCAGGCCGCCGGAGAGATCTTCGGGGCCGCTCGTGAGGCTATGGGCGAGGCGTGGGGCCGGGAGACGGTCGACATGGGGAGCGGGGGGTCGATCCCGCTCGTGCCCCTGCTGTCGCGCACGTTCCCGGGGATCGCCGTGCTCCTGTTCGGAGCCTCCGACGAGCTCTCCTCGCTCCATTCGGTGAACGAGAGCGTGGACCTGGACGAGCTGGAGCGAGCGGCCCTCGCGGAGGCCCTCATGTTCCGAAAGCTCGCCGCCCTCGGCCGCTGAGCCACCGCCGTCGGCTCGGCGGTTGTTAGGGTGGAGGGGCAGATGGAGATGGACCAGACGACCGGCCAGGCTTCGGAGGACGACCCCCTCTCCGCGCCACAGGCGCCGCAGGGAACCCCCGGACCGCAGGAGGCCATCACCGAGCCGGCGAAGCTCCTTCGGATCGCGACCATGGTCCGGGAGCTCCTGGAGGAGACGCGGCAGGCCACGATCGACGAGCCGGGGCGGGCGCGGCTGCGCGAGATCTACCTCCGTTCCTTCGACGAGCTTCGCGAGGTCCTGTCGCCCGACCTCCAGCAGGAGCTGGCCGAGCTGGTCCCTCCGATGGACGCGGTCCCCACCGAATCGGAGATCCGCGTGGCGCAGGCGCAGCTGGTCGGATGGCTGGAGGGCCTGTTCCACGGGATCCAGGCCGCATTGTTCGCTCAGCAGACGGCGGCCCGAGCCCAGTTCGAGGAGCTCCGCCGGCGGGGCCTTCCTGGGGGAGCGCCTCCGGGACCGCCCCAGCCCCAGGGCGGACCCGGCGCATACCTGTAAGTCCTACTGGTCCTTCTGCGCGGCCTGCCCGGCCGCCGACGCCCGCGTGACGCCGCCCCCGCCGGTCAGTCGCGCCGCGATCGTGACCGGCACGACGGTGAACAGGACGATGAAGAACACCACCACGTTCACCTCGGGGAGCCGCTGGCCCAGACGGATGGCACCGAAGATCCACAGTGGCAGGGTGTTCTGAGCGCCCGAGGTGAACGTGGTCACGATGACCTCGTCGAAGGATAGGGCGAAGGCCAGGAGGGCCCCGGCCACGAGCGCCGTCGACAGCAGCGGGAACGTGACCGTGCGGAACGTGGTCCAGCCGTGGGCGCCGAGGTCCATCGACGCCTCGATGAGCGAAGGCGAGGTGCGCCGCAGTCGGGCAATCACGTTGTTGTAGACGATCACGATGCAGAACGTTGCGTGGCCGATGACGATGGTCCACACCGACAGGTTGATCCCGTTGAAGTTGAAGAACGAGTTCAGGGCCATTCCCGTGATGATCCCCGGGAGGGCGAGCGGCAGGACCACCATGAACGAAACGACCTCCCGGCCGAAGAACCGGAACCGGTGCACGGCGAAGGACGCCGCCGAGCCGAGCACCAACGCGATCGCCGTGGCGATCAGTCCCGCCCGGATCGAGAGGAACAGGGCCTCGCGCACCTCGGGATCGTTCCACGTCTCCGGGAACCACTTGAAGGTGAACCCCGGGATCGGCCAGCTCTGGATGGTCGAGGTGTTGAAGGCGTACAGCATGATGATGAGGATGGGGACGAACAGGAACGCCAGGACCAGGACCACCCAGATCCGAAGGACCAGGCGGGTCCACGTGGTCCCCACCGTCACATCGCCTCGAACGCGCCGAGGCGCTTCGCCGCGAGCAGGTAGACGGCCATGATCACCACGGGAACGACGGCGAAGGCAGCGGCGAAGGGGATGTTGCCCGCCACCCCCACGTTCTCGTACACGACGTTCCCGATGAAGCTCGAGCCCGTCCCCCCCGCTAGGAGTGGCGTGATGAAATCGCCGAGGGTCAGGGAGAACGTGAAGATCGACCCGGCGACCACGCCGGGGAGCGCGAGCGGCAGGATGACCCTCGCGACCGTCCGCCATCCCCGCGCCCCGAGGTCCGCCGACGCCTCCAGGTACGACTCGGGGATCCGCTCCAGGGCCGCATAAACCGGCAGGATCATGAACGGCAGCCACAAATACGAGAACACGATCCACATCGCGGTGTTCGTGTAGGCGAGCGTCACCGGGCCCAGCCCGATCCTGTCCAGGCTCCAATTCAGCACGCCGTCGTTGGTGAAGATCAGCAGCCACGCGTAGACACGGGCGACGTAGCTCGCCCACAGGGGAACCAGCACCGCCACGAACAGCGCGGTCTGCGCTCGACGCGACGCCATCCGAGCCATGTAGTACGCGAACGGCAAGGCGAGGATGGCATCGGTCACCGTCACGAGGGCCGCCATGCCGATCGTCCGCAGCATGATCGCCCGGTACGTGGCGTTCTCGAAGAGCGTCCGGAAGTTGCCGAGGTTCCAGACCCGCTCGATGTTCGTGGTGAAGCTGTTGATCCTCCAGAACGCGGTGATCAGCAGGATCCCGAGCGAGGCGAGGTAGATGAAGACGAACCAGGCCAGCGGCGGCGTCAGGAGGAGGGCGGCCCGTATCCATGGCCGCCGCCACAGCGCGGCCGAGATGCGGGCCCCCGCCCCCCTCGGCGCCGACGTCTCGATGGTGCTGCTGGCCACGCCGGGGCTAGCCCGTCACCTCCGTGGTCCACGCCTGCTGCCACTCCGAGTACGGCATGCAGTTCGTCTCACCGTTCCCGCAGTCGGCGATGGGCGTCTTCCAGAACGAGATCGAGTCGAAGTACGAGGCGGGCGCGTTCGCGTGGTACAGGGCGCACGAGCCCGCGTCGAGCTGATCCATGATTGGGCACGCCTTCGTGTTCGCCGGTGTCTCCCCGTACCACGTGGCCTGGAGGGCCTGGGCCTTCGGCGTGCTGATGTACTGCATCCACAGGTACGCGCAGTTCGGGTGCGGCGCGTCGGTTGCCAGCATCCAGGTGTCGGCCCACCCCGTGGCCCCTTCCTTTGGGATGGTGGAGGCGATGGGGACGTTGTTCGATCGCAGGATGCTCTCTTGATATGGCCACGACGCCCCGACGATCGCGTCGCCGTTCTTGAACATCGAGATCTCCTGAGAGGCGAGGACCCAATACTTCCGGATCAGCGGCTGCTGTTCCTTGAGCAAGGCGACGGCTGCGTCCAGCTGTGGGCGGGTCAGCTCGTAGACATCGGTGATCCCGAGATCGGGCTGGGTCGCCTTCAGGTACAGCGCGGCGTCGGCGATCTGGATCGGGTTGTCCGGAACGGTGATCCTGCCCGTGTATGCGGGGTCGTAGATCACGCTCCAGCTGTCCGGCGGGGTGGGGAACTCCTCCGGGTTATACATCAGCGTGTTCGGGCCCCACTGAAGCGAGACGCCGTAGTGCACCCCGTCGATCGTGTTGTGAGGTGGTGATTGAAGCTGCGGGATGAAGTCCTTCCAGTCCGGGATGAGGTCGACGTTCACCGGCCTCACGTCCCCACCGTAGATCAGGCGGAGCGACGCGTCCCCCGAGGCCGAGACCATGTCGTACTGGCCAGCGCCGCCGTCAGCCATCAGCGTCACCATCTCGTCGGAGGAGCCGGCGTACTTCGCGCTCACGTCGCAGCCCGTCTTGGTC
>JBOGVH010000169.1:0-6546 GCA_050695235.1 Actinomycetota bacterium | reverse complement strand
TCGATGTAGATGCACCAATCGGGGCACTCGCGCGAGCACTTCCAGCAGACGGTGCAGTTGGCTTCCTTCAGGGCGATGACGCCCCGGGTGCGGGGCGGCTGGTCGGGCTTCTCCTCCGGGTATTGCTGCGTGACGGCGGGTCGCAGCATGTGCTTGAGGGTCACGCCGAGGCCCTTGATCAGGCCCTGGCCGACTGCCAGGCCCGAGGACTTGCGCCGCCGAACGTCCTTCTCCTCGATGGCCACGACCCTCCCCCGTCCCCTAGCTCACCGCGACTTTGACCAGGCCGACCACGATGATCTGCACCAGCGCGAGTGGGATCAGCGCGAGCCACGAGAACTGCTGGAGCTGGTCCTCCCGCAGCCGCGGGTAGGTCGCCCGCAGCCAGATCACGAAGAACGATAGCGCACCGATCTTCGCCGCCATCCACAGCGGCTCCGGGATGAACGCCAGTCCCGGAAGCGCCCCGTACCCCCCGAGGTACAGCACCGAAGCGATGGCCGCGAGCGCGACGATCCCGCCGTACTCGGCCAGGAGGAAGAAGGCGAACTTCAGGCCGGTGTACTCCGTGTACGCGCCGAAGATGATCTCCGAGTCGGCGACCGGCATGTCGAACGGGGGGCGGGTGAGCTCGGCCAGGGAGGCGACCACGAAGATGGCGAAGCCCACCGGCTGGGTCAGGACGAACCAGAACCGGTCCTGGGCCTCCGTGATCCCGATCAGCGAGAGCGTGCCGGCCTGCATCACGACCGACGCCGCCGCCAGGACCAGGGGCAGCTCGTACGCGATGAGCTGGGCGGCGGCACGCAGCGCGCCGATGAGCGAGAACTTGTTCGCCGACGACCATCCGGCCATCAGCACGCCGATCACGTTGACCGAGGAGATGGCCAGCACGAAGAAGATCCCCACGTCGAGGTTCAGCGCGAAGATCTGGGGTGAGAACGGGATGACCACGAAGATCATGATGTAGGGCACGAGGGCGACGCCGGGCGCCAGGGAGAACACCCACGGATCGGCGGCTCGCGGGATCACGTCCTCCTTCTGGATGAACTTCACCCCGTCCGCGACGAGCTGGGCCCATCCGTGGAACACGCCCGGGTACATCGGTCCCAGCCGGCTCTGCATGTGGGCCAGCACCTTGTGCTCGGCGTACCCCACGACCATCGGGGCCACCAGGAAGAAGCCGAGCACCACACCGGCCTTCACCACGAGCACGAGCCAGTAGTTGGAGAACCACTCGTCGAAGATGCTCGTGCCGGCCTGCCCGATCACTCCTCCTCTTCCTCCTCCTCGCCCTCGACGGCACCCGGCCAGGGCTTCGCCTCCCTGGACATCAGGGGGAAGTCCTTGCGGAGCGGGTGGCCCTCGAAGGGCTCGGGCAGCAGCAGCTTCACCGGCTGCGGGTGACCCTCGAAGTCGATGCCGAACATCTCCATGGTCTCCCGCTCGTGCCAGTTCGCGGAGGGGAACAGGTCGGAGATGCTCGGGCACGCCGGGATCTCCTTTTGGAGCTTCACCTTCATCCTCACGTCGTGGTTGTGGACCGTGGAGTGCAGGTGCGTGAGCACCTCCATGCCCTGCTCGCCGAAGTCCACGGCGGAGGTGAAGTCGCAGTAGTCGCAGGCGAAGTCGGGTTCGTCGCGCAGGAACCGCACCATCTCCCGGTATCGTTCGGGAGCGACCGTGATCACCGCGTGGCCGCGTTGGTCCTCGAAGGCCAGGACGTCGTCCCCGAACTGCGCCCGCAGCCGCGACTCGACCTCAGGAGGTGGCAGCGGGCGCCGAGAGGTTGCCACTCCACTTCTCCTTGATGTCCTCGTTGGCGATCTTCTCCTGGAGCCTGATGATCCCGTGCAGCAGGGCCTCGGGCCTGGGCGGGCACCCCGGGACGTACACGTCGACCGGCACGATCTGGTCCACACCCTTGGTCACCGAATACGAGTCCCAGTACGGCCCTCCGCAGTTGGAGCAGGACCCGAACGAGATCACGTACTTCGGGTCCGGCATCTGGTCATACACGCGCTTGAGAGCGGGGGCCATCTTGTCGGTCAGGGTTCCGGCCACGACGAGCAGGTCGGCCTGCCGGGGTCCGTGGGCGAACGGGATCACCCCGAACCGGATGAAGTCGTGCTTCGACGTGGACGCCGCGATGAACTCGATGGCGCAGCAGGCCAGGCCGAAGTTCATGACCCACAGCGAGTACCGCCGCCCCCAGTTCAGGATGAACTTCACCGGCTGGAGATCAGGAAGCGGGGTCTTCTCGATCAGGCCCACCTCAGCACCCCCTTCCGCCATGCATAGAGGAGTCCGGCGGCCAGGATGCCGATGAAGATGGCCATCTCCACGACCGCCTGGTAGCCGAGGCCCACGAACACCCTGGCCCAGGGGAACAGGAAGACGCTCTCCACGTCGAAGATGACGAACAGGAACCCGTAGATGTAGTACCGGACCTGGCTCTGGGACCAGCCCTCGCCGACCGGGTCGATCCCACACTCGTAGGTGGTGAGCTTGGCCGGAAGGGGGCGATGGGGAGCCACGGCTCGCGCAAGCCCGAACGCCACGGCGACCAGGCCGGCGCCGGCGATCAGGACCGCGAGGACGACGCCGTAGGACTGGTAGTAGGTCCCCACGCTTGTGAACGCTTTCTCAAGCGGCGCGATTCTAACAAGGCCCTCATAACGCTTGCCGGGCCCCACACCGGGCCGCCAGGAACTCGGCCAGCGCGATGAGGGCCGCTCTGGCCGGGCCGTCGGGGAGCCGGAGCCCGAGCTGGCGAGCCCGGTCGACCTCCGCGGCCACCGCCGCCCGGGCCGGCTCCAGGCTTCCCGGCGATCGAACGATCCGCAGCGCCCGTTCCAGCCGGTCCCCTTCGGGCGGCCCCTGGCGGAGGATGGCGGCGAGCTCGCGGCCGTGCTCCTCGTCCGACAGAGCCGAGAGCACCGGGAAGGTGTACACCCCCTCCTTCATGTCCACCCCCGGCTCCTTGCCCAGCTCCTGCTCGGAGGCGCTCACGTCCATGATGTCGTCGGACAGCTGGAAGGCCATCCCCAGGGCCTCTCCGAACGCCTCCAGGACGTCCACGTGGTCCGACGACGCATCGGACAGGACCCCGCCGAGCCGGCAGGAGGTGGCGATCAGCGCCCCCGTCTTCCGACGGATGATCTCCAGGTAAGCCGCCCTGGTCTGCTCCACCCTCCCGGCGGCCTCGACCTCCCGGATCTGGCCGTCGCAGAGCGTGGCGATGGTCCGGGCGAGCAGGGCGCAGACGTCGCTGCCCAGCTCGGTGGAGATCTCGGAGGCCCTGGCGAACAGGTAGTCGCCGGTCAGGATGGCCACGGTGTTGTCCCAGCGCGCGTTCACCGACGGGATCCCCCGGCGCGCGTCCGCCTCGTCGATCACGTCGTCGTGATACAGGGTGGCAAGGTGGACGAGCTCGATGGCCACCGACCCGGGGATGAGGCGCGGATCCGTCGGGTCGCCGAAATACCCCGAGAGCAGCACCAGCATCGGCCGGAACCGCTTGCCTCCCGCCGCAAGCAGGTACGACGACGTCTCGGCCAGCAGGTCCGAGTCCGCCCGCACCGCCTTCTCCAGGGCGGCCTCCACCTCGTCGAGCCGGCTCCGGACGTCGCGCTCCAGCTCGGCATCCGGCGCCTCGAGCCCCGGGACGAGCTGCCTGCTCATGTGGCCGACCATATCCGAAAGCCAGGAGGCCTCACCATCGAAGGATCGCCGCCTTGTCCAGCACGCCGAGCACGATGCCGGGGAACACCCCGAACAGGAGCGTGAGGACCGCCGGCACGGCCACCGCCACCCGTGGCCAGGACGAGCGGTCGGGCTCGGCGTCGTCTTGTGGCTCCTGCATGTACATCAGCACCATCACCCGGATGTAGAAGAAGGCCGCCACCACGCTGGCCAGGACGCCGACCAGGACCAGGGGCCAGTGGCCGGCGCCGACAGCCGCCCGGAACACGTTCACCTTGGCGATGAACCCCGCCGTGGGCGGGATGCCGGCCAGGGACAGCAGGAACAGCGTGAGCAGGGCCGCCAGGAGCCGGCTTCGCCGGTACAGGCCGGCGTAGGAGGAGAGCGAGGTCCGCCCCTCCCCGCGCGCCGAAACCAGCATCACGACGCCGAACGCCCCCAGAACCATCAGCGCGTACGCCAGGAGGTAGAACAGCGCCGCGGAGATCCCGTCCTGGCCCGCCGCCGTGAGCGCGATCAGGACGAACCCGGCATGGGCGATGCTCGAATACGCGAACATCCGCTTGATGTCGGTCTGGGCGATGGCGATCAGGCTGCCGACCACGACGGTAACGGCCGCGATCGACCACACGAGGGGGGTCCAATCCAGCGTCAGCGGCTGGAACGACGTGTCGAGGACGCGGATCAGCGCGGCGAACGCCGCCACCTTCGTCCCCGCGGCCATGTAGGCCGTGACGGGGGTCGGCGCACCCTGGTAGACGTCGGGCGTCCACATGTGGAACGGCACCGCCGCGACCTTGAACCCGAAGCCGATCCCCAGGAACGCCACTGCCGCGAGCGCCAGCCCCAGGCTCCCGGTCTGCCCCGCTAGCGCGTGCGCGATGGCGGACAGACGGGTGGATCCGGTGGCGCCGTACGCCATGGCCACGCCGTAGAGGAAGAACGCAGAGGAGAACGCTCCCAGGAGGAAGTACTTCATCGAGCCTTCGACGGACGACAGCCGGTCGGAGATGCCGGTCAGCACGTACAGCGAGAGCGACAGGATCTCCAGGGCCAGGAACACCAGGATCAGATCGGCGGCCGCGGCGATCAGCGTCATGCCCGCCGTGGCGAACAGGAGGAGCGGGTAGAACTCGGCACGGACCTCTCCCGAGCGTCGGAAGTAGTGGTATCCGTACACCAGGCCCATGGCGGCGATGCCGAGGAGGAGGAGCCGGGCGACCACCGCGAACCGATCCGTCGCCACCATCCCCGCCAGCACCGTGAGGTCGCCGGTCCAGTTCCACAGGCCGATGGAGACGGCCGCGGCGCCAGCCACACCGAGCAGGGACATCGCCAGCAACAGGGAGTGCTCGATCCGGGGGTTGAAGGCCGCTCCAAGCAACACGACGATGGCGGCGCCCGCCAGGATGAGCTCGGGGCCGATCGGTCCGAGCTGGACGGGTGGATGGGTCAGGAACTGGGCGAGGTTCACGGTTCCTCCGCCGCGGCGAGGTTCGCGGGCCCTGCGGCATCGACGGAGCGGCCCGTGTCCACCGCCTTCACGATCCGGCTGCTCGTGGGATCGATCCGGTCGAGCAAGGGCTTGGGATACACCCCGATCAGCAGGATGAGCGTCAGCACCGGCGCGAGGAGCGCGTACTCACGAGCCGACAGGTCTGGATGATTCGCTTGCTTCGCCGGCACGGGCCCGTGGGCCATCCGCTGGTATGCCCACAGCAGGTAGATCGCGGCCAGCACCACTCCGATCGCGGCGATCGCCCCGAATGCGGGGTTGCGGGCGATCGTGCCCAGGATCACCAGGAACTCACCGACGAAGTTGTTCAGACCGGGAAGCCCGAGCGAGGACAAGGAGACGAACAGGAACGCACCCATCAGCCAGGGCATCCCCGCCGCCAGGCCGCCCATGTCCGAGAGGTTCCGCGTATGGGTCCGCTCGTAGACCATACCGACCAGCAGGAACAGCGCACCCGTCGACAGCCCGTGGTTCACCATCTGGAGCACGCCGCCCGTCATGGCCTGGAGGGTGAAGGCGAACGTCCCGAGGACGACGAACCCCAGATGGGAAACGGACGAGTACGCGACCAGGCGCTTCACGTCCGTCTGCATCATGGCCACGATCGCGCCGTAGACGATGCCGATCAGCGCGAGGACCGAGATGGCGGCTGCCAGCGACCGGGAGGCCTCCGGGAACAGCGCCAGGTTGAATCGGATGAGGCCGTAGGCCCCCACCTTCAGCAGGATCGCCGCCAGGATGACCGAGCCCGCCGTCGGGGCCTCCGTGTGCGCGTCTGGGAGCCACGTGTGCAAGGGGAACAGCGGCACCTTGACCGCGAATGCGACGAAGAACCCCAGGAACAGCCAACGGGCCGTCGCTCCCGTGATCCCCAGACCGATCAGCTCGCGAACATCGAACGTAGGGCCGCCGGGGAGCGTCCCCGACCGTCCGTACAGGAACAAGATGGCGACGAGCAGGAAGGCCGAGCCGAACATCGTATAGAGGAAGAACTTCACCGCCGCGTACACGCGGCGCTCGCCGCCCCAGGCTCCGATGATCAGGTACATGGGGAACAGGATGGCCTCGAAGAACAGGAAGAAGAGCAGGAGGTCCAGGGCCAGGAACGTGCCGATCATCCCGGTCTCCAGGACGAGCATGGTGGCCAGGTACAGGCGGACCCGACGTTCCACCGTCCAAGAGGCGGCGAGCGCCACCGGTACCAGGAACGTGGTGAGCAGGACCAGGAACAGGCTGACCCCGTCAACCGCCAGGATGTACTGGAGGTGCGGCGAGTCGACCCAGGTGGCCTGCTCGACCATCTGGAACCCTGCGCGGGATCCATC
>JBOGVH010000168.1:0-3579 GCA_050695235.1 Actinomycetota bacterium | reverse complement strand
GATCCACCCTGAAGGACTTCGCCTTCGCAATGATGATCGGCGTCATCTCGGGCGCGTACTCCTCGATCTTCGTCGCGGCGCCCATCCTGTCGTTGCTGAAGGAGCGGGAACCGAAGTACGCGCAGCTTCGCACCCGAGCTACGGCGCGGGACGCCGCGGGGCGTCCGCTCCGGCCCGTCCCGAGCGAGCGGGCCATGGCCTCGGCGGGCGGGGACGGCCAGCCCGAGCCGTCCGCTGTGGGTGCCCGCCCGGCCGGCGGGAGCTCGGCCCGAAGCGTCCAGGGGACGGGACGGCCCCGTCCCAGGCCGAAGAAGAAGCGCAAGCGGAGGTAGCACGTGGACGTCGAGCGGCTCAAGGCGCTCGTCAGGGACGTGCCGGACTTCCCCCAGCCGGGCATCGTGTTCAAGGACATCACCCCCCTCCTGGCCGACGAGATCGCGTTCTCTTCGGTCATCGACCTCATCGTGGTGCATTTCGGCCGGGGGAGCGTGGACAAGGTGGTGGGGATCGAGGCCCGTGGGTTCATCCTGGCCTCCCCTGTGGCGTATCACTTCGGAGCGGGATTCGTCCCGGTGCGGAAGAAAGACAAGTTGCCGTGGCACACCGAGTCCGAGGAGTACGAGCTCGAGTACGGGACCGCCACGCTGGAGGTCCACCGTGACGGGGTGGACCCCGGGGAGCGGGTCCTGATCGTCGACGATGTCCTCGCCACGGGCGGCACCGCCCGAGCCACCGCGCGTCTGGTGGAGCGGATCGGGGGCAACGTCGTGGGGATCGCCTTCCTGATCGAGCTGGGGTTCCTGAAGGGCCGCCAGCAGCTCGACGGCTACGACCTGTTCACGCTGATCAGCTACTGAGTCCGCACCGGCGCGGCTACACTGGCTCGCCAGGAGGACCGCCGTGGACAGCCGGGAGCAGGCCAGGACCGAACGCCGGGGAGGTCTGCTGTCTCGCTTGCGACCGGGGGCGGAGGAAGGGCAGACCCCCGACGGCCTGGAGCCGGTGCTTCGAACCCTTCGTTCCTACAACGCCAAGGCCGACACCAAGGAGATCGAGCGGGCCTACCGGTTCGCCGAAGCCCACCACGCCGGCCAGAAGCGGCTGTCCGGTGAGGACTTCATCGAGCATCCCCTGTCGGTGGCCCAGATCCTGGCGGAGCTCGGGCTCGACACGACCACCCTGACCGCAGCTCTCCTGCACGACGTGGTCGAGGACACCGAGGTCACGCTGGAGGAGCTCGAGGCGGACTTCGGATCGGACGTGGCCCGGATCGTGGACGGCCTGACCAAGCTCCAGGCCATCGCGTTCAAGTCGCGCCAGCAGGAGCAGGCCGAGAACGTCCGCAAGATGATGGTGGCCATGGCCGGCGACATCCGGGTCCTGCTGATCAAGCTGGCCGACCGCCTCCACAACATGCGCACACTGTCCGCCCTTCCCCAGACGAAGCAGCGGGAGAACGCCATCGAGACACTGGAGATCTACGGGCCGCTCGCGCACCGCCTCGGCGTCCAACAACTGAAGTGGGAGCTGGAGGATCTCTCGTTTAAGACGCTGTATCCGGGCCCATACCGGGAGATCGCGAGCCTGGTCGAACGGCGGCGCGGCGACCGACAGCGGTACGTGGAAAGTGTCCTGTCCGCGGCCCGGGCCAGGCTCAAGGATGCGGGGGTCAAGGCCGAGGTCGAGGGCCGGCCGAAGCATCTGTACTCCATCTACGAGAAGATGGTGTTGGGCGGCAAGGAGTTCAACGAGATCTACGACCTGGCCGGGATCCGCATCCTGGTGGGGAACCTCCGCGACTGCTACGGCGCGCTCGGCGCGATCCACTCTCTGTGGAAGCCGGTACCCGGGCGGTTCAAGGACTACGTCGCGATGCCCAAGTCGAACATGTACCAGTCTCTCCACACCACGGTGGTCGGGCCCCAGGGCCGGCCCATCGAGATCCAGATCCGGACCCACGAGATGCACCGCACCGCGGAGTTCGGCATCGCGGCGCACTGGCGGTACAAGGAGGGCCGGGACGGCAAGCGGGCCAAGGAGGCCGCGGACCTCGCCTGGCTGGGCCACATGATGGAGTGGCTGAAGGACATGGCCGACCCCCGGGAGTTCATGGAGGGCCTAAAGATCGACCTGTACCGGGGGCAGGTGTTCGTGTTCACCCCGAAGGGCGACGTGGTCAACCTCCCCGCAGGGGCCACGCCCGTGGACTTCGCCTACTCGATCCACACCGAGGTCGGCCACCGCACCATCGGCGGCAAGGTCAACGGCAAGCTGGTGCCCCTGGACTACGAGCTGCGGACGGGCGACACCGTGGACATCCTCACGTCGAAGGCCGCGGGCGAGGGCCCGTCCCAGGACTGGCTGAAGTTCGTGGTCACGCCGAGGGCCCGCAGCAAGATCCGCCAATGGTTCTCCCGCGAGCGGCGGGAGGACGCTCTGGAGAAGGGCCGCGAGCAGTTGCATCGGCTGATGCGCAAGCAGAACGTCCCGTTCAAGCGCCTGGCCACCGAGGAGGCCCTGGAGCAGGTGTCGGCGGAGATGAAGTTCCCCGGCCTGGAATCGTTGTACGTGGCGGTGGGGGAGGGCCACGTCTCGCCGCAGTCGGTCCTCGCCCGGCTGATGCGCACCGTCGCCGGGACGACCGAGGAGGATGCGACCGAGGTTCCCCTGGCCCGGCCGGTCCGGGTCGGTGGGCCCGACGTCAGCTCCGGCGTCGTCGTGCCGGGTTCCGCCGACGTGTGGGTGCGCCTGGCCCGGTGCTGCACGCCGGTCCCCGGCGACGAGATCCTGGGGTTCGTCACCAGAGGACAGGGCGTCTCGGTCCACCGGACCGACTGCCCCAACGCCAAGGGCCTGGCCCGCGAGCCGGAGCGCCTGATCGAGGTGTCCTGGCGCACCGGCCGTCCGACGTCGTTCGTGGCGACGATCCAGGTCGATGCCCTGGACCGCACCCGCCTCCTGTCGGACGTGGCCACCGCGCTCTCCGACCATCACGTCAACATCATCTCGGCGACGTCGACGGTCAGCCGGGATCGGATCACGACCCTCCGGTTCACGTTCGAGCTCGCCGACATCACGCATCTCTCCCAGATCCTGTCGGCCGTGAAGAAGGTCGAGAACGTCTACGAGGCCTACCGCGTCGTTCCGCGGTAGCTGCCGATGCGGATCGTCGTACAGCGGGTGTCGAGAGCCGCCGTGCGCGTACGGGGGGAGACGGTGGCAGAGATCGGGGCGGGCCTCCTCCTCTTGGTCGGGGTCGGCGGGGACGACGCGTTCGGCCAGTACGACCGGTTGGCGGAGAAGGTGGTGCACCTTCGGGTCTTCGAGGACGGAGCGGGGAAGATGAACCTGTCCCTCGCCGAGGTAGGTGGAGAGGTCCTCGTGGTCCCCCAGTTCACCCTGTACGGCGACGTGCGCAAGGGGCGCCGGCCGTCGTGGGCCGGCGCCGCGCCGCCGGAGGTCGCCCGGGACCGGATCGAGGCGTTCGCCCGAGCCCTGGAGGGTGCCGGGGCCACGGTGAGACGCGGCGCGTTCCGGGAACACATGGACGTCGAATCGGTGAACGACGGCCCGGTCACC
>JBOGVH010000167.1:0-3135 GCA_050695235.1 Actinomycetota bacterium | reverse complement strand
GTTGCCCGACGGGCTCTCTCTCTACTTCGGTAGGCAAGCCCGAGTCACGGGCACCCCTCGGTGATGTCTCCCGTGTCGGTCTGACACGTGTCCTGGCCGAGACCGCCGTCGATCGAGTCGCCCGGCGCCCCGTCCCGTGCGTCGAGGACGTCTTTGGCATTTCCCCCTCGCAGCGCGTCGATGCCCGGACCACCGGTGATCCGGTCCTTGCCGTTGCCACCCATGATCGAGTCGTTGCCCTCGTCACCGTTCAGCACGTCCTTGCCGTTTTGGCCGAAGATCACGTCGTTCCCGCCGCGGCCGTTGATCGTGTCGCGTCCGTTGCCTCCGCAGATGATGTCGTCTCCGGATGTTCCGCTCAGCGTCTCGGACTGATTCGTCCCCGTGATCGCGCCAGCTCTGGCGCACAGGTCGGCCGCGACTCCCACCACCGTGTTCGTGGTCGCCGTGTTGTTCGCGGAGTTGGGATCGGTCGTCGAGGAGGACACCGTTGCCCTGTTCGTGATCACGGTTCCGCTCGGCGTTCCCGGGTTGACCTTCACGACCAGCGTGAACGACGCCGCGCTCAATGGCGCCAGCGTCGCGATCGTGCAGGTCTGGGTTCCCGTTCCTCCAACGGGTAGTGGCGAACAGCTCCACCCCGCCGCAGGCGTGACCGAGACGAAGGTCGTGTTGACCGGGATCACGTCGCTCAGGGTGACCGATGCCGCGGCTAGCGGCCCGTCGTTTCGAACGGTGAGGGTGTAGGTGATGTTTCCTCCCACCGCCACCGGGTCCGGGGAGTCGGATTTCAGAACCAGGAGGTTCGCTCCGGAGTTCACGGTGGTCGCGGCGGTTGCCGAGTTGTTGGCGGTGACCGCGTCATCGGGTGAGGTCACGCTCGCCGTGTTGGTGATGATCGTGCCGTTCGGGGTGGCGGCGGCCACGTTCAGGACCAAGGTGATCGTGCTCGTCCCGACGGGGACCGAGGGGTTGGTGCAGGTCTGCGTGCCCGTTCCGCCTACTGGTAGCGGCGGGCACGTCCATCCGGCGCCAGGCGTCACCGAGACGAACGTGGTGCCCACCGGCGTCGTGTCCGAAAGGGAGACGTTCGACGCGGCACCTGGCCCGGCATTGGTGACATTGATCGTGTACGTGATGTTCGAGCCGGCGACCACGGGATCGGGCGAGTCGACCTTCGAGGCCGAGAGGTCGGCCGTCGCTGCTACGGCCGTCGCCGCAGGTGCCAACAGCACACCCACGAGGGTGAACGCGAAGATGATCCAATGGAGTGACGCCTTCATGGTCGAACCGCCCCCCTCGCCCGTCCTGTCCAGTCCCTACCATGTACACCTAGTCCTGCAGGCCACATCCTGCAATCGCCGTAGTCGGACGGCCTTGAGCTGTTCGTGATTGGATTGGAGCTCGAGAGTGGAGGGATCGCCATGCCACGGGGGATCGTCCATCACACCGCTCCCGCGAAGCCGCCCGCCCCGCGCGCCAGCCAGAAACAGAAGGGCCCCGCTCCTCCGCCACCGCCGGAATGGCGGCGATGGCTCCTGTACCTGGGGATCGCCGCCACGATCCTCCTGTTCTTCCTGCCGATCGGCGGGACGAGCTCCACCGAGCTGAGCTACACGCAGTTCGTGAACGACGTGACGACAGACAAGGTCAAGACCGCCACGATCGACTCGAACGGAGGGGTCTCCGGCACGCTGACCGACGGGACGGCCTATACGACCCAGATCCCCGTGGCCCTCCAGGATACGAACCTCTCCACACTCCTTCAGGAGCACGACGTCCAGATCACGGGGGAGAGCCCGTCCTCCTCGACCTTCCTAGCGATCCTGGTCAACCTCCTCCCCTTCATCCTGCTGTTCGGTGTGTTCTGGTACATGGGCCGGCGAGCCCAACGACAGGCCGGCGGCGGAGGCTTCCTGGGCTTGGGCGGGCTCACCGGCTCCAGGGCGAAGCTGTGGGACGAAGAGCGGCCCAAAGCGAATTTCAGCGACGTCGCCGGTTACGAAGGTGCCAAGCAGGAGGTCAACGAGGTCGTCGATTTCCTCAAGCACCCCGAGCGCTATCGTCGGATCGGCGCCCGGGGCCCTCGAGGCGTGCTCATGGTGGGGCCGCCGGGCACGGGCAAGACGCTGATGGCACGGGCGGTTGCGGGGGAGGCGAGCGTTCCGTTCTTCTCCGTCACGGGCTCGAGCTTCGTCGAGCTGTTCGTCGGCCTCGGCGCGTCCCGCGTCCGCGATCTCTTCAGTAACGCCAGAAAGCGGGAACCGTCGATCATCTTCATCGACGAGATCGACGCCATCGGGCAGCGCCGCGGGTCCGGTGTGATTTCGAACGACGAGCGCGAGCAGACCCTCAACCAGCTCCTCGCCGAGATGGACGGGTTCGACCCGGCCACGGGCGTGGTCGTCATGGCCGCCACGAACCGGCCGGAGATCCTCGACCCGGCCCTGCTTCGCCCGGGCCGGTTCGACCGGCAGGTCGAGATTCCCCTCCCGAACCTCCGGGAGCGCTCTGCCATCCTTGGCATTCACGCGAGGGACAAGAAACTCGGCCCGGACGTCGACCTCGAGGCCGTCGCTCGCGGCACGCCGGGGTTCTCCGGAGCCGACCTGGCCAACCTGGTGAACGAGGCCGCGATCGTGACCGTCCGGGGGGGCCGGGATGTGGTCTCGGCACGGGATTTCGCCGACGCCAGGGACCGCCTCCTCCTCGGAAGGCGAGAGGCGACCAACGCGCTCCTGCCGGACGAGAAGCGGGCGGTTGCCGTCCATGAGGGAGGCCACGCCCTGGTTGCCGTGTACTCCGAGCATGCGGATCCGGTGGCGAAAGTGTCCATCCTCCCAGCCGGGCAGGCCCTCGGCGTGACCGAGCAGCTCCCGATCGACGAGCGACACCTGTACCCGGAGAGTTACCTCCGTGATTCGCTGGCCATCCGCATGGGAGGGCGGGCTGCGGAGACCCTCGTCCTCGGCGAGGTCTCGAGCGGCGCGGCGAACGATCTGGTCGGCGCAACACAGCTCGCCCTGCGGATGGTGCGGGAGTTCGGGATGAGCTCTCGGCTCGGACCGGTGGGTTTCGGGGACGGTGGGCCCATGTACCTCGGACGGCAAGAGGTCAGACCCCGCGACTACGCCG
>JBOGVH010000166.1:0-2444 GCA_050695235.1 Actinomycetota bacterium | reverse complement strand
ATCCTACGCTCATCCTCCAATCCCACGGATGACGAATTCCTACATCCTCAACGGACCGTCGAAGCCCCACGACGTCCTGGCGTCGACCGAACGTGGCGTGTACGTGGCAGCCCTGGGCGGCGGGCAGACCAACCCGGCCTCGGGCGACTTCGTGTTCGGTGTTTCGGAGGGGTACCTCATCGAAGGTGGCAAGATCACGTCGCCCGTTCGCGGCGCCAACCTCACCGGAAGGGCCATCGAGGTCATGTCTGCGGTCGACGCCGTGGCCGACGACTTCGAAACATGGGAGGGCGTGTGCGGCAAGGACGGTCAGGGCGTTCCCGTGGGCAGCGGATCGCCCAGCCTTCGCATCGCCCGGATCACCGTAGGAGGGACGGGTGGCTGACCTTGCCGAGCTGGCCGGTGCGGCCGTCGAGGCTGCCCGGGACCACGAGGCCGTGGAGGCCTACGCGGAAGAGGCCAGACGCACCGAAGTCACCGCGCACAAGGGCAGGGTCGAGGGACTGACGTTCGCCGAGTCGCGGGGAGTGGGGGTCCGCCTGATCGCGGCGGATCGGCTCGGCTACGCGTACGCGGCCGATCCGTCCATCGACGAGGTCCGGGCGGCCGTCGCCCGGGCCCGAGAGAATGCCGAGCTCGCCACAGAGGACGAATTCAACGTACTCCCTCCGGCCAAGCCGATCGAGCCGATCTCCGCCCTGTTCCGTCAGGACCAGGCCGCGATCGCCACCGAGCGCAAGGTGAGCGTGGCGCTGGATCTCGAGCACCTCGCGGTCTCGGCCGACCCGCGGGTCGCGAAGGTCGACCAGGCGGACTATGGGGACGCCGTGTCGCGGGTGGCCATCGCCTCCACCGCCGGCGTCACTGCTGAGTACGGGCGGACCGACTGCTGGGCCGTCGTCTCCGCGCTCGCCGAGCAGGATGGCGAGACTCAGTCCGGATGGTCGTTTCGGGTGGCTCGAGAGCTGGGCGAGCTTGATTGGGGATCGGTGGCGCAGGAGGCCGTCGAGCGATCGGCCCGGCTCCTGGGCGCAGTCAAGCCGGCGTCCGGGCGCGTGCCGGTAGTTCTGGACCCGTTCGCGGGGTCCTCGTTCCTCGGGATCCTGGCCGGCGCCCTGTCAGCGGAGTCGGTGCAGAAGCAGCGATCCCTGTTCGCCGGCCTCCTCAGAGAGGAGGTGGGCTCACCACTGATGACGCTGGTGGACGACGGGCGGACCCTCGATGGACCGGCCGCAGCGCCGTTCGACGACGAGGGAGTGCCCACGGGCCGAACCGAGCTGATCGCCCACGGCACGCTGTTGGCGTTCCTCCACAACGCCTACACGGCCAGGCGAGGGGGGACCGACTCGACGGGAAACGCCAAGCGCGGCGGCTACCAGACCCCGCCGGGCGTGGGGACGACGAACTTCTTCGTGCAGCCGGGCGCGAGTCCCGTGTCCGACATCCTTCTCCGGGCCGAGGGAGGGGTGCTGATCCAGGACGTCTCGGGGGTGCACTCGGGGGCCAATCCGATCAGCGGGGAGTTCTCGGTGGGCGCCACCGGGCTTCGGATCGTGGATGGGGAGCTCGGCGAGCCGCTCCGGGAGATGACCGTCGCGAGCACAGTGCCGGAGATGCTGAAGGGCATCACTGCGGTCGGCGACGACCTCCGGTTCTTCACCGCGGTGGGCGTCCCCACGATCTTGATCGGGGAGATGACGGTGGCCGGGGTCTAGGTCGCCGATCCGGCGGAGCGGAGGGGGCTCGCTCCGCCGGTGGCGATGACGCTACGAACCCTCGATCTGGCCGTTCCCGTGGCCGTGGCTGCCGCCGGTGGCGCCGTCGAGGTCGTGCGGGTTGCCGTGGACCTTGTCCGGCTTGCCATGGACCTTGTCCGCCTTGCCGGGCTTGCCGTCGGGCCACTTGTCGGCGAACTTCTGCTGGAGCCACTGCTCGTGCTCGTAGTGGCGTGCCCAGTTCAGGCCGTGGTGGTGGAGCGCATTCATCAGGCCGTCGTTGGGGTGGTCTGCGCAGTTGGCCATGAGCACGCGGACCGACTGGACCATGTGGTCCGTCTGTCCCGAGTCCAGGGCGGTCACGAGCGCGTCGAAGGCCTTTGCGGTGTCCGCGTTCGACAGGTCGGCCTCGCCGAGGACCGCGGTACCGCAGTCGTGGTCCACCGCCTTGAAGAAGTCCTCGACCTTCTTCTGGACCTGCGATCGGTCGAACTCAACGCAGTCTGCGGTTCCACCGACGTCGGTGGCGACGGCCGTGTCGGTGACGACCGCCGTCGTGTCGGTGGTCGCTTCCGCGCAATAGGGGCTCTCCTGGGCCCACGGAGGGCCCGAGGATGTTCGAGCCAGCGCCACGCCGGCACCGGCGACGACCAGTGTCGCCCCCAAGACCGTGACCAGGTGGCGGGGTGTGCGGAACCTCCGTGACATACCCATGCAGCCGAGTATCGG
>JBOGVH010000165.1:0-11092 GCA_050695235.1 Actinomycetota bacterium | reverse complement strand
GCTGGACAGCGGTCTCGCTGCTTGCCGGACCACCGGCGCCTATCTGGCCAACGCCGGAGAGAGGTGCCACTGCGTCCCGACCGGAGAGCGCGACCCCAAGACCTCTCATGCGGGACGAGCTCCAAGGCGTGATGTGCATCGACCCCTGGAGGTCGTCCCGCCAGAGGACTGGCCGGGTCATGGCTGCTCGGCATTTGCCGGGCGGCGAAGGATTGATTGAGTGCGATCCGGTTGCTGGCCTGGTGTCGTTCAGGCCCGACAATGTTCACGAAACAGGTATCTCGCCCTGCTGGACAGTCTGGTCCCCCATCGTGGCCGCCGAAGGCGGAGCAGGTCGAGCGAACTCGAAGAAAGACCTGGTCACGGGCCCGATCCCAGGTTTTGTGCCCTACACGCACGTCGGGCGTGTCCGCGCGGGCACACCGGCTGCGAAAACTGTCACCCATCCCTCGTCAGGTAGACTCCGAGACCGTGACCTCTTCCGGGCCGCGTGCGCCGAACGGTAGCCCGTGGGGTAAAGAAACTCATGCCGCGGCTCGGTACTCGTGAATGAGGCCGCCTAACACATCCCGCCGGCGGACGTTCGCGGCCACCACGTCACCGGCCGCTGGCGACGTATCCCCAATCGGCGTCCGAAGATCGAGCCCGCGATGCGGTCTCGCCTGGTTGTAATGATCGATGTAGGTCCGGAGCGTACGCTCAAGGTGTCGTCGTCCGAGCACAAGCGTCCAGTCCAGGCACTCGGCCCGAAGCGTTCCTACCAGTCGTTCGCATAACGCGTTGGCGTTCGGAGCCCGGATCGGGGTGAGGACCATCCCAAGCCCCTCTGAGCGGAACACCTCGTCGAACGAGCCGGTGAACTTGGTGTCTCGGTCGTGGATCAAGAACCTCGGGGACCGCCCTTCTTCCTGCAGGCCCATGGCCAAGTTCCGGGCTTGCTGGGTGACCCACACCGAGTCGGGGTTGGTTGTCGCTCCCCCCAGGTGGACCCTCCTCGTGGCGAGCTCGATCCACACCAGCACGTACAACGTCTTCAGCGTGATGGTCTCCACGGTGAGGAAGTCGCATGCCAGAATCCCGGCGGCCTGGGAGCGAAGGAACTCGCTCCACGTGGGGCCGCGCCTGGGAGCAGGGCCCATACCGGCCCGGCGGAGCACGATGGCGATGGTGGTGGCAGAGACCCTCACTCCGAGCTTCAGGAGCTCGCCGCGGATGCGCATGTAGCCCCACCTGGGGTTCTCTCTTCCCAGTCGGAGGATCAGCTCCCGGACCTCGGGATGAAGGGAAGGGCGTCCCGGAGCGCGGTGCGGCCTGGTCCACTTCCTTCTCACCAGCTGCCGGTGCCACCGCAGGAGGGTCTCGGGCCGAACCAGGAACGCCCCCCACGCCTCTCGCCGAAGCATCCTGCTCGCCGCGGCGAGGAACGCCCTGTCGGATGTGCGGTACACCGGGCGCTTCACCTGTCGGCGCAGGATCGTGACCTGGTGTCGCAGCACGGCGATCTCGAGTTCCGCCTCGGCCGCCATGCGGTCGTTCGGACCGACCAGACCGAGGACCCGGCGCAGGAGGAGATAGAGGAGAGAGCGGATCACGGCGCGGCATTCTCGCAGACCGGACGCCGATGCGGTCTCAACACGCGATCGTGTTTCTGGACCCCACGGGGGCGTCAGGCGCATCAGGTGAAGGATCACCACCAGGAACCCGGCGACCGAGAGCCCCGCCGCCGTCAGGAGGATGAGGAGCCTTCGCGAATCTTCACGCATCGTTCAAAGGCAGCGTGCCACGGGAAGACTTGGATAGCTAGCCAAGCGTGGCGATGGGATCTTGCGGGGGGCTCACCCTGTGTGTTTGCGGTCCGGGAAACCCGTCAGCTTCCACGGACAGGCCGAGCCCTGCTTCTGAGCCTTGTCCAAAATGCCCTGCGCACGAGCGTGAACCGAATAGATGCACCCCACAAGCCGAAACAGCCTCCGAGCGACCCCGTACACCAGGAAGCAAAGCACGGGCGGATGCTCCGAATCGCTCGGCGCCTGTGCAATCGGAGTTTCCGCGCCCTACAGCAGACGGTTGCCAACACCGCCCTCGGTTCGGCGGGCTCTGTGGGGAATCATGCCTCCGAGTACTCCGGCGTGAGGCTATCCTTCGTCCACCACGACCTTGTCGATGTGTGGAGACTCCTCCAGTGCGTCTCTGACTCTCTCGATCTCTGCGTCCGTGGCGTCAGGCCAGAATTCGATGGCGATGGCGTACCGCCCGTCGTAGGACGTGGCCCGCAGAGCCCTGATCCCGGGAAGCAGTTCGGTGCCGCGGTCGGTGGGGGTACCCAGCACTTCTTCCCACACTTCGTTGGTTTGATCGGTGGTCACGTCTGCCCGAAAGACGGCGACGAAGCCTGGGTCCTGGCGGGCCTCTTGAAGGGCAAGCAGGGCCCCGCTGAGCAGGGCGGCACTCAGCACCGCCGACGCCACGGGCAGTCCCAACGACATAGCCCAGGACCGAGCGGGCACCCCCGCCGTCAGGCCCGCCACGGCTGCCGCGACCCAAACGGGCAGGGGCGGGACGCCGATCGCTAAGAACCACCCTCCGAGCGCGAAGGCGACTGCATAGGTCCAACCCAGGCCAAGGAGCACTCCTACGATCGTGGCGGCCGTATATCCCAATACCGGGTGCGATCGGCCGATCGAACGGATCCCGAGCGCGCCAACTCCGGTGAGGATCACCAACGGGATCGCGTAGATAACCACGAGAGGGATCTCGTCCGCCCCAAAGCCGCTGCGGAGGATGGTTGCGCCGACGGCAACAACCAGGGCTACCCCCAGAGCAAGACCGACGGATCGGATGATCAGCACGAGCCCTCAGCGGATCACCAACGGCCCGTCTTACTGTGTGCTCTCACGGGAGCGGAACGCGGACTCTTCGACCACGCAAGCCAGTTTGCCACGCGATTCGACCGGGAGAGCTAGGTACCGTTTGAGGCAGCCGATGATCCCTCGGACCGGTTCCCCGCGCCCCGTATGGTAATCAGGCTGGAACAAGGATCGCCGAGGTCCCACCGCGGCGTCGGAGGTTCGATGGTTATCCTCAGGAGCTGGCGGATCAGGCTGTTTCGTCGCCGCCGGGACATCGAGGCCCTAGCCGTCCTGGCTGGAGATCCGCACCCGAAGGTCCGGGCCGAAGCGGTCAACGCCCTGTGGGGCCTCTCCGAGCGGATGGACGAACCCCAGCGAACGCGGGCCCTGGCCGCGCTCCGGGCGGCGGCGTCGGACGCGGACTCCGTGGTCCGGGCCAATGCAGTCGCCGGGCTAGCGACCCTGCACGCCCCCGAGGCCCAGGGGCTAGTGCTGGCCGGGCTCGCCGACCCCGATTGGTACGTGCGGACGCTCTCGGCGTCCGCCGTGCATGACATCCCCGACCCCGGGGCCGCCGTGGCCAAGCTCGTGGAGCTTCTGGACGATGATGAGCCCTTCGTGCGCCAGGTCGCCGCGGGGCGGCTGGGCCAGGTGGGGGAGCCGAGGGCGGTCCAGCCCTTGAGGGCTCGGTTGACGAAGGAGCGAGAGCCGGAGGTGCGACAAGCGATCGAGGAGGCGCTGACCTCGCTGGAAGGCCGCACATCTCCCAGTGGTCCGCAAGGCCAGAGCCTGTCCTAAGAAGGTGGGCCGGAACGGGCTCACCGGGCAATCGGCCGAGCGGTTAGTGGTTCTGTTCCTCGTGCTTCCGTTGTTCCCCCTCGTCGATGCGGCGGCCCTCGAAGAACTTGGTGTCCCAGTCATGATCAGGAAGCTCGGAGACCACTCGATTGCCAACAAGCCCAGCAAGAGCAACTTGCCGAGGTTGCGGGGCGCTCCGTTCGGAGCGTCGAAGACGGGTTGGGCCACCTGCCACCCTCCGAACGCCACGTCCATCCAAAAGTGCGGTACTCGCCGATCCAGTCGGCTCAGTACGATGGGCGTGGGTCCTCGGCGACGTCATGGCGAGTCCCGTGCCCGATCCTCCTTGCGGGCCGCCAGACGGTCGCCGAGGCGGGAGCCGAGGCGCGAGATCGCCGCGAACAGAAGAACACCGGGCGGAACCAGGATCACCATCGCGAACACGTTCCCGCGGTCCGAGGACGAAAGGGGACCTTCCGACAGACCGTAGAACCAGACCAGCGCGATGTACGAAGGAAAGAACCCCAGGACGGTTGCCAGCCCGGCAAGCCCGGAATGTTTCCAGCACGATCGTGGCGCGAACAGGCCAGCCAGGAACGGCCCCGCGAGAACGAAGGCCGGGTACACCAGGTTCCAGAACATGTCGGTTCGCCGCACGGCCTCGACGAGCCCAAGGACGGCCGGGGTCATAGCCAGGAAGAACGCCACCGCTGGCAGGAGCACCCACCTCGTCACACCGACCATCGCGAGCTTAAACTACCGGTGCCGGACCGCCGAGGCGTCGTCTGGCGGTCGATCTCAAGACGAATTCATCGTATCGACCGGCACACGGGCCATCCGGTGATCGGGACCAAGACCCCGTTCGCCATCAGGCGGGAGCCCAGTTAAAGGACCCCTCAGACCGCGGCTCGAGCACATCGGAGGGCGGGCCGGGGCGCCGAGGCCCGCGCCGACCTTCCGACTCAGGCATTCCCCTCGACCTTAGTGGCGAAGAGGAGGCGCTGGTGCTGCTTCGGGTTTCCCGACTGGAAGTAGGGATCCTGCCAGTCCGGGGTCTCGCGAAGGAAGCTGTGCTCGTCGGGGTCGGGGCTCGTCTCCTGGAGACGGCGGGCCCAGTACCGGGCGTACATGTGGTTGAACATCCGGGCGAACTCGGTGAAGTAGATGTCGCTCACGCGGAGATCGTCGCGGATCACGAGCATGTTCTCGTCGTTGGCGCTGGTGGAGTTCTCGGAGAAGTTCGCAGACCCCGTGATTACGGTCGGGTGGGCGCTCAGCGGATCGAGGAGCAGGACCTTGGTGTGGATGAACTTCACCATCGGGTTGTAGCCGGTCAGCTGCTCCTTGGCCCACCGCGTGAGGACGTCTGGCCCGCCCTGCGAGCCCACGGCGGGGAAGACGGCGGGGTCGGCGCTCCATGCGTCCTGATGGTCGTCGGCTCGGTCGAGCAGCACGTAGCGGACCGCTGGGAGCGCGTTCGCGAGGGCGTCCTCGAACGGCGCGGGCAGGCCGAACGCGCACGTGATCATGGCCGCGCTCGCGACGTCGCGGAAGCCATCGGCGTACGAACGCAGGGGCGCGAGCCCGTGCCTCGGGCTGAACACCGTGGCGACGGCCGCGCTCCCCGGCGGGGGGAAGGGGTCGTTGTCGGTCACCCAGTCGCGGAGTTCGTCTGTCGACGGGTTCCCGGAGAGCCGGTCCCAGAGTGCCAGGTACCGGGCGGCGATGGCCGGATCGCGGATCTCGTGGCCGACGTTGGAGTGCCCGAAGATCGCGCCTTGGGTGAAGTTCGTCGAGCCAGTCCAGACCGCCCGCGGCGCGAGGCCGGTCGAGTCCCTCTCGCAGAGCACCATGAACTTGTTGTGGGCGATCGCACTGGTGTGGCGTTCCACCGTGAGGTCGGCGATCCCTGCGTCGGCGATCGCCGCGCCGTTGCGGATCCCCTGGTCCCCGTCGGCGTGGAAGAGGATCCGCACGTCGGCGCCGGCCCGGCTCGCCTCGGCAAAGGCGGCGAGCACGTCGCGCTGCGTGAACTCGTAGACGGCCGCCCGGAGCGCGAACGCGCCGGAGCTCGCCCTGCCGATGAACGCGAGGATGCGCTCCATCAGGCCCCGGGAGAGCCACCCGAGGGCCTCGACGCGTCGGTCCGGTGGGAGCTTGTCGGGCGGGAAGCCGAACCGGTTCGCGTAGGCCTGGCTCGCGGCGACGCCCCGGTTGCAGTAGACGCCGTGCTTCCCCCGTTCCGGATCGGTCGTGGTCACCTCGATCGAGGCTTCGACGCCGGGCCGGTCCTCGAGGTTCTTCGGCTCGCCGAAGCGGGGCACGACCAGGTAGGTGTACCGGTAGCCAGGCTTCGCGGAGAAGTCGCCCCACTGGAAGGTCTGAAGGGGGTGGTCCCGGGTGCTGTACTTCGTGGCGGGGTCCGGGAAGGGGACGACGGATCGGAACGTCTTGAACCCGGAGAGCCAGTAGCGCTCCTGCTCCCGATGGTCCTCGCGGAAGAGCGAGAACCCCAGGAGGTTCGGACGGAGCGACGAGTCCACGTCGAAGGCGAGGAAGACCGAGTGCGTCCCCGCGATCGCCTGCACGGCCAGGCCGCCGCCCTCGACGCGACGTCGCATCCCAGAGTCCCCCTCGGCGCTCCCGCGGGCGCCTCGGAGTCTACCGAGCTGGGCTCAACGATCGGGATCCGCACCCCCGGAAGATGGCGTGGTCCTCTTCATGTCCGATGAACCCGTGGCGATGCCCATGCGCGTGGATCTCCTCGATGGAGAAGGCCGTGTGATCGCTACGTACGAGTGGGGCTTCGCGGAAGAGTAGATGTCGGGCCTCAGTAGCCCGTGGCTCGGGCCAATCAGTCGGTTGAACACTCAGCGGTTCATCTCGTCGAGCGCAGTTCGAATCTGAGAAGGACTGCCTTAGCTCGTCCTCGGCTAGGATCAGCTGAACGATGGCCTCGATCCTTTCCTCGCGATCGACGGCATCGACGACTACCCGGACGTGAACAGATTCAGGAGATACTGAGGATTCGATATTCCGTGTCGCGGTGTGCGACGAGCACGTCAGCCGTTCCCCCGGCCACGCACTTGCAATCGGGAGGACCATGCGGCGCCGGATTCTCCCAGCCCAGGATCGGCGCACCAAACCTGCACGTCAGCACGCCGATCGAGTTTTTGTACCCAACGGCGTGGCGCTCGTTCCTGGTCCGCCCAGAGACCCTTCTTCGGTGGCACCGCCAGCTCGTGGCGCGCAAGTGGACGAGGCCGCACCGGCCGCCTGGTCGGCCGGCCATCGACCCCGAGACCAGGACCCTCGTCCTGCGCCTCGCCAAGGAGAACCCGCGGTGGGGCTACCAGCGGATCAAGGGCGAGCTCCTCGGCCTGGGGATCCGGGTCTCGGCGACGACCATCGCCACGATCGTGCGGACGCACGGCCTGGGACCCGCTCCCCGGCGAGGCCCGACATGGAGGGAGTTCCTCCGCCAGCAGGCAAGAGGGATCGTCGCGGTCGACTTCCTCACAGTGGAGACAGTCGGCCTGAGGACGCTGTACGCACTCGTCTTCCTCGAGCTCGGCACCAGGAGGGTGCACGTCGCCGGAGCGACCCGGAGCCCCGATTCGGCCTGGGTCACCCAGCAGGCCCGCAATGTCGCCGCACGCTCGATGAGCAGGGCACCTCCGTGCGGTTCCTTGTCCGGGACCGCGACGCGAAGTTCACCCGCTCCTTCGATGCGCTGTTCGAGGCGGGAGGCACCAGGATCGTGTGCACGCCGATCCGGGCTCCGAACGCCAACGCATACGCGGAGCGTTGGGTGGGCACCGTCCGCGCGGAGTGCCTGGACTGGACCCTCGTCATGGGTCGCAGACACCTTGAGCGAGTCCTGCGCGACTTCGCTGAGCACTTCAATGCTCACCGCCCTCACCGGGGGCTTGGTCTGAGGTCCCCGGAGCGACCGGCGATCCCGTTGCGGGCGGCGGCAGCGGCCGATGTGAAGCGCACTCCGGTCGTGGGTGGCCTGATCAACGAGTACTACGCCGCGTGATCGGGTTTTCGCACCCGACGCGGTACCCGGCGAAGGCTGAGCGCGGCGCCGGGCGCGAAAGAGGGTATCGCCGAGATTTCATGAGCGGAGTCTTGCTGATGGCGTGCCCCAACGGCCAATGCAACAGTGCCGTTTCGGCCGCCGCTGTGGGCGATTCAGCTCAGGTCAGGCGCCGAACTGGCGGCGATGCCCTCGCTTCCGGGACTTGCTGCGGACCCGCCTAAGAGCTTCGATCTCGGAGATCCCCTCCCCCGCCGCGAGCCGAGTAGCCGAGGCCTTCTCGTCCCGGGCCATCGCCGCCCGGACCGCGGCGGCAAAGCCGATGGCTGGCGACGGCGAGGAGTGCAGACGCCCTCCGCACTGGTCGCAGTACCGCGCCGCATGATCGTTCGCCGCGCCGCACGCCGGGCAGCGACGGGGCCCCCTCGTCTCCGCCCCAGTTGAAGGGCCAACCTTTCGAACGGCTTGGTTCACCAGGGCCTTGAGCCTCGCCGCTTCGAACTCTCGGCGGGTGAGGGGCACAGGCGAAGCCGCCCCCCGTCCCAGGCTCTGCCGGGGGCGGAGGGCCCCTAGGGAGGACGAAGGGCCGGATCGGCTGGTCATCCCGTCGGTTGGAAACCGTGACCCCTCCGGCGGCAGCTCGGATCTCGCCTCAGCCATCCACCTACCCTGTCTGACTCCCGATGCGAAGAATGCTACACGCCGACCCGACCCTTGTCGAACATTTGTTCGATTGATTTGGGTGTGGGGTGTATTTGTTCGGTTCATGTTGGTGAGCAGGGCATTCGAACCTGGCTCAGAGGCAGAGGTCGGCTTGCCCGTCGAAGCTGTCGGGATTTCCCGGACCGCACCACTCGGAAGCTCGCCCTCCGAAGTGGAGGGGAGGGCGTTCAAGCTTGGACCCTGCGAGTCCTCAAACGGAGCCGGCCGGAGTGGGACGGGCATTCCCGTTGGGGATCAGCCCCACCCCAGCGTTGGCGGGCCGGCCTGGAAGACCCAGGTCAGCGACCGGAATCGCAATAAGTGCACCCTTCACCGACCCTTCTACGGACGGGCCGGCAGGTTACAGACTGACCAGGGCAACGACCGCCCTTGGCCTGGCCGGGACGCGGGGCACACCAGTCCCTCTCCTAGGCGTTTTCCACGATGATGTCGCCCTTCTGGATGAGGAAGCCGGCGAGGGTGATCGCTGGACACGTCACTGGCACGGTAACGGGGTCGATACGGAGCTGGTCGATCCCACCTCCGGGCTTGCCGTCGTCCTCAACGATGAAAAGGATCCCGTCGCCCACCTGGAACACCGGGTGGTCGGCCTTGGTCACCACTCCCCCGATGACGGCCTGGTTGGCCGAGAACACGTTCAGGCACGTGACCTCGGCAACCACCGGAAACGGACCTTTCTCCCCCATGAACGTCAGGGTGCTCGCAAACCTGAGTTTCCCCTGGGCGTTGGTCCCGCCAGGATCGCTCGTGGCAGAGAAGTTGAACCGCTCGTCGGTGATGGCCACGCCGTGGCCCTTGGCCACATCCTCGGGAGGCGGGACCGCACCGGCGATTCCTGCCGGGGACACGGCGAGGAGCGTCGCGAAGATCGCGAGGGCAATCGACTTCTTCATGCTCCATCCTCCATTCTCAAGCCGAGAGGAGTGCGATTGGCCGGGATTCCTTGCTGGATGGGGGGCACCACCTCCTCAGTCGGACGTCACCGAGCGAGGTCGGCATCCTCAAATGACAGGACGCAACCAGTCCCCACCGGAGAGGTCCGGGCTGGAGGCTAACCAGTTCGAGCATGGCCCGAATAGTCGGCCGATAGTGGGTCGGATGGATGGAGGACGAGGGCTCGGCGACTCCTGATCCGGGCGGAGAGACGCCTGGCCTCGCGCCGTCTACACGAACCCAGTGTGGCTCGCCACAGGTGTTGGGTACAAGAACTCGATCGGCCAGCGCCACCGAGTTCGCGATCGCTGAAGCGTCGATCCGCTGCCAGCGAACTCTGGCAGTGGGCTCGGAGGGGCCCGGAAGGGGGTCACCCGGATGCGGCCGTGATGCGCGTGTGCGAGCCAGCTGGACTCATTCGGTCACGCCAATCGGCAAGACGAAGCCGAGCTGCGACCGGTCCGTCGCGAGGATTCGCGACGCCGTGTCCGAGGACTGGAAAGCGAAGCGTGGGGAGTTCCTCACGCCGTCCGCAGGACCACGGCCGGGAGAGCTGCTGCTCCTCTGGGATCTCCTAGGACGGCGCTGGGGTTATGAGCCCGGCAGCGATCTAGGTCTGAGCGACCCGCCGTCAGGCACATGGGGTTCCGACAAAGTTGAGAAAACAGGTGACTCGCCCGGGCCGGGGTCAGAAACCCGCTCCCCCCAAATCCCTGGTCAGGAGCCGAATCCGAGTTTTCGCACCCCCACAGGTCCCCGTCCGGCGAGTACGTCGCCGCCTGGGTAAACAACCCCGTCGTCTTCCACGCCGATGGCCGGCTGGCCGCGACCGGAAGGCCGGGCCAGTTCATCGAAGCCTGGGTGGTCGCCCACCGAGGACCTGTTCGCGGCGTGGCGTCCGCGCTGATGCGGCCGCAGAGGCGTGGGCGAAGCACGCGGGCGCGCGCGCCGTCCTTCTCGACACGCACGTCACGAACGCGGACGCCTGCGCCCTCTTCACTGCCTTCGGCTACCGCCGGGTAGCCGTGATGCTCCTGAAGGAGATCTGATAGCGTCACTATGCTCGGCAAGTGGGCAAAGATCCGTGGAGACCACCGAATCCGGGACGGAACGCCGGCCGAGTGGGGACCCACCCCGCGGGGGCATCCTGACACCATGGCGAAGATCCGGGACTACCGGTTCGGTCACGTCGTGGTCGAAGGGCAGGAGGAGACGCGCGACCTGATCGTGTTGCCCAAGCGCGTCGTTCGGAATTGGTGGCGTCGCGACGGGCACGCGCTGGTGCTCGAGGATCTCGAGGACGTTCTCGAGGAGCTCCCCGAGCGTCTGATCGTCGGCATGGGGGCGTCGTCGCAGATGCGCCCCGACCCGGCCACGCTGGAGCGTCTGAGCCAGCGCGGCGTCGAGGTCGAATGCCTCCCAACCGACCGCGCCGTAATCAGGTTCGAGGAGCTCGACCCGGCGCGAACGGCCGCGGCGCTGCACCTCACCTGCTGAACGTCGCGCCCGGTTGCGGCATCCTGAGACGCACGAGCGGGTTCAACCTTGTTCGGATGTAGCTGCCCGGGCCGGGGCCCGGACGGCAGGGCGACCCGGGGTTGTTCCCACCGGGCACGGTGGCGAGACGGGTGACGCCGAGACTGGCCTGCTCCTCGGCGGCGGCCGGGCGCTGCTGCTGCAGCTCGCGGACCGATGGTCGCGGCGGGGGTGGCCCACCACAGCGACTTCAGGCGGGACCCTTCGTTCG
>JBOGVH010000164.1:0-5063 GCA_050695235.1 Actinomycetota bacterium | reverse complement strand
GCGTGGTCACCGAGGGTGGTCAGAAGGAGACGATCACCGCGACCCTCGGCGTCAACCCGCTCCCGCAGACCTGAGCGGGGCGGGTCACACGCCGGGGGTAAGCTCCCAGGCGTGAGCGGAACGCCGTTCGAGCCGGGGGAACGGGCCTTGCTGATCGACGACCGTGACAGGCGGTACCTCGTGCGCCTTCGCCCCGGCGAGACGTGGCATTCCCACGGAGGGGCCGTCCCCCACGACGCGATCCTGGGGTCGGTCGAGGGCGCGCGCGTGCGATCGACCGGCGGGATGTCCTTCGTGTGCTTCCGGCCGCGACTCGCGGACTTCGTGCTCAAGATGCCCCGTGGGGCGCAGGTCGTCTATCCCAAGGACCTTGGTGCCATCCTCGTCGAGGCCGACATCCATCCCGGCGCGAGGGTCCTGGAGGCCGGCACCGGTTCGGGCGCGTTGACCTTGGCGCTGTCGAGGTCCGTCGGCGCCGACGGCCGCGTCGTGTCGTACGAGCTCCGTCCGGAGTTCCACGCCAAAGCCGTGCAGAACCTCGAGGCCTTCTTCGGGAAGCTCCCGGCGTGGGTGGACCTCCGGGAGGGAGACGTCACCGAGGTGGTGGAGACGGGGGAGACCTTCGACCGGGTGGTGCTGGACATGCCGGAACCGTGGGGCCACCTCCCCGCCGTGCTGCGGATCCTGGAACCGGGAGGCGTCCTGTGCACGTATCTGCCCACGATCGTCCAGGTGCAGACCGCCGTGCTGGCGCTCCAAGCGCACGGGTTCGAGCAGGTGGCCACGTTCGAGGTCCTCCACCGCCCGTGGCACGTCACCGAACGAAGCGTGCGTCCGGATCACCGCATGGTGGCCCACACCGGATTCATCACCGTGGCCCGCCGCGGCGGCGACGCAGATTGATTGTCCGAAGGGCCTAAGGCCAACCCGCCTCCGGGACGACAACGTATCAGTGGGCGTAGGACGCCCCGGTCGACTTCTCGGTTGACGAGGGGACGGGACGTATACTCGCTTGCCTGGAGGTGACGGATGCCCGGGCCGTTTGATCGACGCGAAGAGCAGGAGCTCCACGAGAAGCAGGTGCACGAGCTCCAGACCCAAGTCAAGTTCTTGGAGGACGAGGTCGCACTGCTTCGCCGTCGGCTCACGAACGCCCCCCGCCAGGTGAAGATCCTCGAGGAGAAGCTCCTCGAGACCAAGAGCGATCTCTCGCGTGCCCTGACACAGAACGAGAAGGTCACGTCCGCGCTGAAGTCCGAGCGCGACAAGATCGAGGCGCTCCGCGAGGAGGTCGAGAAGCTCAGCCAGCCACCCGCGACCTTCGGCGTGTACCTCGCGACGAACGAGGACGGGTCGGTCGACGTCTTCACCGCCGGTCGAAAGATGCGGGTGAACGTGACGCCCGAGCTGGATCTGGCGGGACTCACCCGGGGAGTCGAGGTCATCCTGAACGAGGCGTTGAACGTCGTCGAGGTCCTCCATCCCGACGTCGCCGGTGAGGTCATGAAGGTCAAGGACAAGCTCGGTGAGGACCGGGTCGTCGTCATCGGGCACGGCGACGAGGAGCTGGTGGCCACGCTGGGGCATGCGCTCCGCGAGGAACCCATCCGGGCGGGGGACCCGCTGCTGATCGACCGGCGGTCCAACGTGGCCCTGGAGCGGCTGCCGAAGGAGGAGGTCGAGGAGCTCGTCCTGGAGGAGATCCCCGATGTCTCCTACGAGGACATCGGCGGGCTGGAGACGCAGATCGAGGCCATCCGCGACGCCGTCGAGCTCCCGTTCCTGTATTCGGAGCTGTTCAAGGAGCACCAGCTGGAGCCGCCGAAGGGCGTGCTCCTGTACGGCCCACCGGGCTGCGGGAAGACCCTGATCGCCAAGGCCGTGGCCAAGTCGCTCGCCGACAAGGTCAGGGAGCGGACCGGCCGCCCCGATGCCCACTCCTACTTCCTGAACATCAAGGGCCCCGAGCTGCTGAACAAGTACGTCGGGGAGACCGAGCGCCAGATCCGCCAGATCTTCCAGCGGGCCAAGGAGCGGAGCGAGGAGGGCCTGCCGGTCATCGTGTTCTTCGACGAGATGGACTCGATCTTCCGGACCCGCGGGTCCGGAATCTCATCGGACGTGGAGAGCACGATCGTCCCGCAGCTCCTTTCGGAGCTGGACGGCGTCGAGACCCTGAAGAACGTGATCGTGATCGGGGCCTCCAACCGCGAGGATCTCATCGACCCGGCCATCCTGCGCCCGGGCCGCCTGGACGTGAAGATCAAGATCGAGCGGCCGAGCGCCGCGCAGGCCAGTGACATCATGTCCAAGTACCTGACCGGCGCCGTGCCCATCCATCCCGAGGAGGTCGGCCGCGCCGGCGGCAACGCGGGCGCGGCCGTCCGCCGGATGGTCCAGGTCACCGTGGACCGCATGTACGCCTCCTCCGACGACAACCGGTTCCTGGAGGTGACGTACGCCTCCGGGGACAAGGAGGTCCTGTACTTCAAGGACTTCAACTCGGGCGCGATGATCGAGAACATCGTCCGCCGGTCGAAGAAGGAGGCCATCAAGCGGTTCCTGTCCACCGGCGAGAAGGGCATCAGGACCGAAGACCTGCTGAACGCCATCCGGGACGAGTTCAAGGAGAACGAGGACCTCCCGAATACAACGAACCCCGATGACTGGGCTCGCATCTCCGGCAAGAAGGGTGAGCGGATCGTCTACGTTCGGACCTTGCTCGGCGACGGTGGCGCGGAGGGCCGACAGGTCGAACGCGTGGCCGCGGGCCAATACCTGTAAGCTCACCGGATGGCCATCCCCAAGGTCATCGGCACGGAGACGGAGTACGGCATCTCCGCGGTCGGTGCCCCCGATTTCAACCCGGTCCTGTCGTCCTCGCTCCTCATCAGCACGTATGCGGGTGCATTGCGCCGCATCCGGTGGGACTACGAGCAGGAGTCGCCGCTCCGCGACGCCCGCGGCTTCGAGCCGGTGCAGATCCGGGAGCCCGCGGAGGAGGACCTCGGCCTGGCCAACGTGATCCTGCCGAACGGGGCCCGGTATTACGTGGACCACGCGCACCCTGAGTACTCCACGCCGGAGTGCGCCAGCCCGCGCCAGCTGGTCGTCCACGACAAGGCGGGGGAGCGCGTGCTCGAGCGATCGCTGACCGAGCTCCACCACGTCCTTCCGCCGGGCCAGCGCATCGCGATCTACAAGAACAACAGCGACGGCAAGGGGAACTCCTACGGCACCCACGAGAACTTCCTGGTCGATCGGGGCACGCCGTTCGGCATCATCGTGCGGGACCTGACCCCGTTCCTGGTCTCCCGGCAGATCTACACGGGGGCCGGCAAGCTGGGAGGGGAGGCACCGTGGGACGACCGGGACCGCCATCGGTACCAGCTCAGCCAGCGGGCGGACTTCTTCGAAGCCGAGGTGGGCCTGGAGACGACGCTCAAGCGACCGATCATCAACACCCGCGACGAGCCCCACGCCGATCCCGACAAGTATCGGCGACTCCACGTGATCGTCGGCGACGCCAACATGAGCGAGGTGGCCACCTACCTCAAGCTCGGGACCACCTCGATCGTCCTGAAGATGATCGAGGACGAGTACCTGCCAGACCTCACGATGGCCAATCCCGTGGCCGCGCTCCACGAGGTTTCCCGCGACCTGTCGTGCACCGCGCGGCTTCACCTGGCCGATGGCCGGCGGCTGAAGGCCGTGGAGATCCAGTGGGAGTACTTGGAGCGGGCCCGCAAGTACGTCGAGCAGGAGGACGACACGCCGGACAATCGCGACGTGCTTCAGCGATGGGAGAACGTCCTGTCCGCCCTGGAGAGCGACCCCCTCTCACTCCAACGTGAGCTGGACTGGGTGGCGAAGTACCGGCTCCTGGAGGGCTACCGGGAGCGAGACGGCCTGGCCTGGTCCGACCCCAAGCTACGGCTGATCGACCTGCAGTACCACGACGTCCGGACCGACAAGGGCCTGTACTACCGGATGGCCGCGACCGGCAAGGTGGACCGCCTGGTGAGCGACCGGGAGATCGAGCAAGCCGTCATGGAGCCCCCGGAGGACACGCGCGCGTACTTCCGCGGCCGGTGCATCGCCCGGTACCCGGACGCCATCGCCGCAGCCTCATGGGACTCGATGATCTTCGATACCGGCAAGGAAGCCCTCCAGCGCATCCCCATGCGCGAGCCCCTGCGCGGCACGCGCGAGCACGTGGCCGGCCTGCTCGACCGGGCCCCCGACGCGGCGAGCCTGGTCGACCTGCTCCAGTCTTAGCCTGGCCTGAGATCGCCGGCCGTCCCCCCTCCACGCCGGGACCCGCCGGTAGAATGGCGTGGCCGGCCCCAACCGGACCCGAGGGGGAATGCGAGCCGTGCCGCAGGAGCAGGAGCAGAAGAGGACCCAGCGAAAGGGCGGGGACGGGGGAGGCGGCGAGGCCGACGCCGGTCAGGTGCAGTCCGCCTCCAAGGCCGAGGAGCTCAAGGAGGAGATGGACGAGATCCTCGACGAGATCGACTCGGTCCTCGAGGAGAACGCCGAGGAGTTCATCAAGAGCTACGTCCAGAAGGGCGGGGAATGACGGACGACCCCGCCGGCTTCCCGCTCGGCGCGGGAGGCCCCATCGGCGCGAACCCCAGCTTCTTCGACCTGGTCTCGAGAAACCGTCCTGAGGCCGTGAAGGCCCCCTCCGCACCGCACGGGGGGGCGGACATGGCCCACCCCCACGGCACCACCGTCCTCGGCTTGAAGTACGAGGGCGGGGTGGTGTTCGCCGGTGACACCCGGGCGACCGAGGGCTTCGCCATCGCCGACGACAAGATGGAGAAGGTCTTCGCCGCCGACGACTACTCGGCCATCGCCATCGCCGGGGCGGCCGGGCAGGCGATCGAGATCGTCAAGCTCTTCCAGCTCGAGCTTGAGCACTACGAGAAGATCACCGGCGACCGCCTGTCGCTCGAGGGCAAGGCCAACCGCCTGGCCCAGATGATCCGGGGCAACTTCCCCCTGGCCCTCCAGGGCTTGGTCGTCGTGCCGCTGTTCGGCGGGTTCGACGAGCATCG